>NZ_JBWYJB010000009.1:0-138968 GCF_056784015.1 Acinetobacter sp. ANC_7655
TATTTTTGTACATGCAGCAATATATTCCATTAATATATGCTAAATACCTTATTTGAAATAAAGTATTGAAAATAGAGGTTAAGTAGTATATTAAAATACTAAAAAAGTATGGATTGAGGAAATTTCAATGGAATTAAGAACATTAAAGTATTTTGCTACTGTGGTCGAAGAAAAAAGTATTACAAAAGCTGCTGAAAAATTATGTATCGCACAACCACCACTTACACGACAAATCAAAAACTTAGAGTCAGAGTTAGGTGTCGTATTATTTGAAAGAGGCATGAGACCGATTAAAACAACTGAAGTTGGAGAATTTTTTTACCAATATGCTGTACAGATACTGACCTTAACAGCACATGCTAAATCGATGGTAAATCGATATAAAGTGACAGATACAACGGTACGAATTGGATATGTTGGTTCGCTTTTTTATTGGAAATTACCTGAGATCATTGATTATTTAAGAAAGCATATTGCAAATATAAAAGTTGAATTAGTGGAATGCGGAACTAGGGACCAGGTAGAAGCTTTGAAATTGGGAAAAATTGATATTGGGTTTGGTCGATTAGGAATTAGTGATCCTTCAATAAAAAGAATAGTGATCGAAAGAGAGCAACTTTTTTTAGCAGTGCACAAAGATCATACATTAGTGACCCAAAATGTTAAGGAAGTACATTTATCACAATTGGTCAACGAACATATTTATATATATCCAAATACTCCTAAACCAAACTTCTCAACTTTTGTTCAAGGAATATTCTCTGAACTTGACTTAATTCCCCAAAATCTGATCGAGACGAGAGAAATCCATATGGCATTGGGGATGGTGTCATCTGGTGAGGGGGGGTGTATTATTCCAAAGAGTGCATGCTCTATAGGTATGAAAAATTTGAAATTTATACCAATTCTAGATAATGAGGCTGAAAGTCCAATTACAGTTGCCTATAGAAGTATCGATAATAATGAATACATCAAACAAATATTAGATTATCTAGACGAATTGAAGAGCATGAACTAATTTTTATGATTAGATTAATATAAAATATCTATTTATATGTAATATTTAATGGAAAAATAAATAGAATAATAATGTTAAAAATGATATTAATTTTATAAATCAGCATAAATTGGCATGGATTTGTCATAGGGATAGCGCTGATCTATAAAATATTTAGGATGATTTCGATGGAAAAAATTTCCGAGTTAAAGAGTAATGATGCAAAAAAAAAGAATATTTATGCTTGGTATGTTGTAATACTTTGCATGATTGCATATATATTTTCTTTTATCGATCGTCAAATTTTGGCTTTGATGATTGAACCGATAAAAGCAGATTTGAATTTAACAGACACGCAATTCAGTTTACTTCACGGACTAGCTTTTTCTTTATTTTACGCATTCATGGGTCTTCCATTGGCTTATATCGCAGATCGATTCTCAAGACCAAAATTAATTGCTGCCGGGATTGTATTTTGGAGCATTGCAACAGCTTTATGTGGTTTAAGTAAGAACTTTATCCAGTTGTTCTTGAGCAGAATGGGCGTAGGAATTGGTGAAGCTGCTTTGTCACCTGCAGCCTATTCAATGTTTAGTGATATGTTTGCAAAAGATAAATTGGGTCGAGCTGTCGCTATTTATTCGATTGGATCTTTTGTTGGTGGGGGAATCGCATTCTTAGTAGGTGGTTTTGTCATTGGATTACTCAAGGACATGTCTCTTATTGCTGTACCCTTATTTGGAATGTTAAAGGCATGGCAAGTGGCGTTTATTTTAGTAGGTTTACCAGGAGTCATTATTGGCATATTGGTACTTTTAACTGTTAAAGATCCTAAGCGTAAAGGGCAAATGGTCGATGCGCAGGGGAACGTAGTAAAAGTGAAGCTTAGTGATACTTTTAAATTCCTGAAAAAGCATAAAAAAACATTTACATGTCATTATTTGGGATTTACTTTTTATGCCATGGCATTGTTTTGCTTAATTAGCTGGACACCTGCATTTTACATACGACATTACAATATGACAGCTACTGAAGTGGGCTATATGTTGGGTGCCGTGTTACTGATTTCAAATACTTTAGGTGTATTTGCGGCTGGTTGGATGAATGATTATTTTATTCAAAAAGGCAGAAAAGATTCGCCTATGTTTGTGGGTGTGATTGGAATCGTAGGTCTGATTATTCCAATGATTTTGTTTTCACAAGTTAATGAATTATGGCTATCAGTTACATTGTTGGTTGTTGCAATGTTTTTCGCTTCTTTCCCAATGCCGATCTCAACAACAGCAATGCAAATGCTTTCGCCAAATCAATTACGTGCCCAAATCTCATCTATCTTTTTACTCATCAGTAATTTGATTGCTTTAGGTATTGGTACCACATTAGTGGCTTTAATTACGGATCGTATTTTTGAAAATCCTTTAATGGTCGGTTCATCGATATCTATCGTTGGTGCAATATCATGCGTATTGTGCTTTGTATTATTGAAAGTGGGTTGTAAAGCCTTCGAAAATAGTTTGCAAGTTGAGTCTAAATAAATCATGTCTGAATAAAATAATGAGGGTACACCTATCATGTATTTATCGAATCTGAAACTTTTAAAGAAATTCAACTTATTGTCTTCAAAGGATTATTTTCAGATTAAAGATGTGATAGGACAATACTTGTGCCCTCATCAATTTGAAGTATTGAATGATGAATCTTTAGAAGTAAAATTAAGTGGGTTTTCATTTGGTCAAGTTGCACTATTTGAATTAAGTTACAATGCTCCAGTTCAAATTAGTTTTGGTGCTGAGTGTCAAAGTTATCTGTTTAGATTTAATTTGGAAGGGGAATGTAAAGTCAAATATGATCATTCAACTTATCAACAACGTCCTGGATTACTTACAGTTTCTCATCCTCATTTTGAAAATAGAATTGAACTCCAAGCCAAATGTAGAAATATCATATTAAAAATTGATCATGAGTTGATCAACACTGTTTTATATCGCTTGTTGGGGTATATCCCTCAAAAAAATCTTATTTTCGATAGTGGCATTTCCTATACATCTGAAGAAAGAATTTCAATTTTAGAAACACTGAACTACTTATGCTTTGCATATTCAAATATTGAAAACTGGTGGCAAATTTCTGATAGCTTTAGTTCATATTTGACTGAGTTATTACTGATCAAAATTCCACATAATTTCAGTGAACGAATCGCAGATAAAAAATATCAACTCATCCCAAGTTATATCAAAAATGCAGCTCATTTGATTGAGCAACATTATATGGAAGCAATCTCGATTGAGGAAGTTGCGAGGCTTGTAAAAGTCTCGGTAAGAACGCTTCAAAAGGGATTTAATACCTATTTGAACCAAACGCCTCTCAGTTTCATGACATCAATCAAATTGGACCGAGTTCATCAAGAACTTAAACACACTCAGGTTGATCAGCCTATAATTGATATCTTCAATGCTCATGGTGTAAGAAGTTTTGGACACTTTACTCGGCTTTATAAAAAACGTTATGGATGCACGCCTTCAGAAACCGTGAAACAAAACAAATTAATAGAAATAAATTCGTAATTCGAATAGCAGCACCGCTTTTTGACGCGAGTAAAAGGAAGAATCTTTCCTACTATCACAATACACAATAAATATGTAAGGGAAGAAAATGAAAATCACGGTTCTTGGCGGTGGACATGGATGTTATGCATCAGCAGTGGAGATGGCGGAAAAAAATCACGAAGTTAAATTATGGCGAAGAGATCGAGATTCACTAAAAGAATTAGCGAAATATGGTGAGCTTACTGTAAAAGACTTTCGTGGCACTAGAACAGTATCTGTTGGGGATGAACATCAAAAAATCCAACTTGAAACTGATTTATCCAAAGCTATTGAAAACGCTGAATTGATTATTATTCCTTTACCCGCAACAAGCCATGAAGATTTATCGATTGAAATAGCACCCTACTTAACATCTGGTCAAGTCGTATTTTTACCCCCAGGTACTTTTGGAACATACCTATTTGCTCAAGCAATGCTTAAAGTTGGAAATAAGTCTGACGTGGCTTTTGCTGAAACGGGTACTTTGCCATATTTAGTAAGAAAACATAGTCCGAATTCTATCGTGATTAGTGTATATGCGACGCGATTGCCTACTGGGGTCTATCCAGCAAAATTAAAAGATCATGCTATTAGAGTATTAAAGCAAGCTTATGACAGCATCGAGCCTATAGAGGATGCTTTGAGTGGAGCTTTAATGAATGCAGGACCCATTATTCATCCTCCATTAATTATGCTCAATGCTGCACCTTTAGAACATTTTGATGTATGGGATATTCATAATGAAGGTACTCAACCTTCAGTGAGGAGAGTAACGAGCTTATTAGATCAAGAGCGAATGAATATTCGTGAAGCATTGGGATACTCGAAACAGCATTTCCCACTCGCAGATCATTACAATAAAGAGGGTGAAGGAGATGAGTGGATGTATGGTAGGGGGGCACATGGTAAGTTGACTGACAGTGGCGATTGGCGCGAGAAAATAGATTTACATTTACATCGGTATATGCTCGAAGACACACGATTAGGCCTGTCATTTATTGTATCGGTTGGTAAGTATGTTGGAGTCAAAACGCCGATTGCTGAAGGGCTTCTGAATATCGCATCATCAATTACCGGTAGGGATTTGTATAGTGAGGGTCGCACTCTTGAAAATTTAGGGTTATTTGATTTAACACAGCAACAATTAAAACACCTGTTGAACTCCGGAGAGCAATCTGCATGATTAAAAATATTATTATTGTAGGTGCAGGTAGAATGGGTAATGCGATTGCGATCGCATTCGCATATGCAGGAATTGAGATTGCACTTGTAGACGTAAAAGATCGAAACCCAGCAGAAAAAAATGAATTTCTGCAAAAATGGAATGACAGCCTCGACCAAGAGTTGCATCTCTTAGAACATATCGGGATGTTAGTGAATGATCAATGTAAAGTATTAAAAGAAAGAATTCATTTCTATTTCAAAGATAATCAAACTATTGATTGGAAAAATTGTGAATTAATTATTGAAGGTGTACCTGAAATAATGACTCATAAACAACACTGTTTTCGGTGGTTGGAACCCTTAATTTCTAAAAACTGTATTGTGGCATCAACGACTTCGACCTTTTTGGTCACTGATATAGCAAAATTAATTTCTCATCCAGAACGTATTGTTAATGCGCATTGGCTTAATCCTGGATATTTAATGCCTTTAGTTGAGCTAAGCCGATCTGAGCATACTGCTGATATAGCAGTAGAAAAACTAAAAACATTACTTGAGGCAATTGGTAAAGTCCCTGTGATTTGTAATGCAGTTGCTGGATACATTGTTCCAAGAATTCAAGCATTGGCAATGAATGAAGCAGCGAGAATGGTTGAAGAACACGTAGCAAGTGCTGAGGATATTGATAAAGCGATTCGTACAGGTTTTGGTTTGCGTTTTTCTGTGTTAGGTATGCTAGAGTTTATCGATTGGGGTGGAGGAGATATTTTGTATCATGCTTCTGAGTATTTGAGAGAAGAACTTGGTGAGCGTTACAAAGCCCCTGATATTATCAAAAAAAATATGATGGAAAATAGAAATGGCATTAGAGAACTATCAGGTTTTTACAAATATGAAAGTATGGATATTTATCAATATAAACTAAATGTCATATCAAAATTCGCTGAAAATTTGCGATTTAATCAGCTTATTCCACAATATGAAATTATGAAATAAGCGTTAGTAGGTAAAAAGATTTTAGTCTTTTTACCTATTTGGCATTAAATTGAATATTTTCTTTAATTGTAAATTTAGTGACTCAAGTTCTTGTTCATCAAAAGAATTTAATATACCAGCTAAAGTAACACGATTGATCTGATTAATTTCATCCACAAGACCATATCCTTTTTCAGTGAGCTTCACCATAGAAATCCTTTCATCATGAGGGGATGAGAAAACTTCAACTATCCCTTCTTCGACTAATCTATAGATTGCCTTAGTTGCAGTTGTTAATTTGATTGTTGCTAAATTAGCTATTTCAGTGATATTGGCTTCACCGAGAGCATTTGTACTCAAAATGATTTTTCTTTTTGTATTATCGAGACCTATTTTTTTTAAAGATTTATCAATCAATTGGGAATACTTACCATTAACTTGAGATATCCAAAAAAATGGAAAATTTTCCAAACTTTTGGGATCGTTATTTGGCAAATAATTTTCAAAATTTTTTAACATGAGCAGCAATTAAACTTAAAAAAATATAATTGATTATACAAGAAAAAAGACAAAGATTATTTTATTTCAAAATAACTTGACAAATACATTAATTTTTCAGATATTGATGTTGAGTATAAAAATACATGGAAAAGTGAATTGAATATTATATCTAGAAGTCTCTCTTTAGGAGATGGAAAAATTAGAGTCATGGTTAAAGACTCAATTGATATACAAAATGAAGTGACGACACTTGGAACTCAGGCGCGCGTTGAATCATGCCCTGCAAACTCACACGCTGAAATTATAAAAAATATACTCAACAGTGATTGCAAAATTATTGGAAAAACTCATCTTCATGAACTTGCATTCGGTATAACTGGAGTAAACAAAAACTTCGGAACACCTTTAAATGTTAAGTATCCGAAGCTTATTCCTGGAGGTTCTTCCAGTGGTTCGGCTGCAGCTGTTGCGGCGGGTCTAGCAGACTTTAGTATTGGTACAGATACAGGTGGCTCAATTCGTATGCCAGCCGCTTGCTGTGGAGTGTATGGTTTAAAACCTTCATTTGGGCGTGTTAGCCGTGTTGGGGTTTGGCCAAAAGATACCACTTTAGACTGTGTTGGGCCATTCGCATCAGATATCAATAATCTGATTCTTGCTATGCAAATCATTGATCCTACTTTTAAACAAATCCAAATTGATCAACAGCAGATTCAATTAGGAATATTGCGTGTCGAAGCGGAATCTGAAATTTGGCATGTCTTAGATGCTGAGTTAACAAAAATTGATTTACCTCAAAAAAATCTAGTCATAAACAATATTGATGAAGCATATCAAGCAGGTATGTCGATCATTAATTATGAAACTTGGGGTGCATATCATGATCTTACTCAAACTGGACTTCTAGCCAATGATGTTCAGCAGCGTTTATTAAAAGCATCTGAAACCACTCAAAAAGATGTTGAAAATGCTGAATTAATCAGAACTGAATTCACAAAGCAGATCAATGATTTACTCAACAACGTTGATGTCTTGATACTGCCGACACTACCTCAATTTCCACCTAAATTAGACGAAGCTGAAAATACTGTTGCTTTCCTCAATTTAACTAAGCTCGTGCGACCATTTAATTTATCGGGCCATCCAGCGCTCACGATTCCATATGAAACATCAAATGGCTTACCTGTCGGTATGCAATTAATCGCTAAGCATGGTGAAGATGAAAAATTGTGTGCTATTGCACAACACATTGTCGATATTACGAAGCATTCACAAGGAGGTGGCAAATGAGCAATTTAGCCAAAGATCAAACTGAGAGCTTGATTGATCTTGAAGAATTATGTCAAGAGATTAGACAGCGAGCGTGTTCAGGTGAATTCGACGAACAAGCATACGTGAGTCAAGACATTATTCAAAAACTGAAATCAATTGGGGTATATCGTGCTTTAGTTCCTAAACGTTTCGGTGGTGATGAGGTTTCACCGCGTACGTTTTGTGAACTTATTGAAAGGCTTTCTAAAGCAGATGGATCAGTAGGTTGGGTTGCAAGTTTTGGTATGAGCCCAGCTTATCTTGGGAGTTTACCTGAAGAGACACTTTCTGAACTTTATAAAAATGGCCCAGATATCGTTTTTGCTGGTGGAATTTTTCCACCGCAAGCTGCTCAAGTGACCGATGATGGTTTAGTTGTAAAAGGCCGTTGGAAATTCTCAAGTGGTTGTAAAGGTGCAGATATCGTTGGTGTAGGCATTGCCCCGATCAAAGATAATGAATCTCATGGCTTACCACGTATGGCTGTTTTACCAGCGCATAAAGCACAAATTGAAATGACGTGGGATACAGTAGGTTTAAAAGGCACAGGTAGTCACGATCTCATTGTCGATAATGTACTTGTACCTGAGCATTGGACTTTTGTTCGGGGTGAGCCATCTAAACTCAGCGAACCATTTTTCAAATATCCATCCCTCTCTTTGGCGACTCAAGTCCTCACCGTAGTCGGAATTGGCGTAGCCTCGGCGTCATTGGAAGAATTTAGAAAATTAGCTCCAGGTAAGTCGTCGATTACTGGAGGTGCAGAAATTGCTAATCGACCTATCACTCAGTACGAATTTGCGAAAGCTGAAGCTGAGTTCCTAGCTGCAAGAACATGGTTCTACAACACCATGGATATTGTATGGGAAGAAGTACTCAACGGGCGAAAACCTGCGCCACATTTAATTAGTGATATGCGTCTATCTTGTACACATGCTGCAAGAGTCTGTGCAAAGGTCACACGCAAAATGCAAATGTTAGCTGGGATGACTGCCATTTATACCAACCATCCATTTAGTCGCTTTGTGAATGACACGAATGTCGTGACACAGCATGCATTTATGGGTGATGCAACTTTACAAAATGCTGGTGCGATGAGCTTTGGGCTTAATCCGACACCTGGATATTTATAAATGACCGAAAAGAAGGAAATCGAAATGGAAGCTAAAAAATCATTACGCGTATTGTTCTGTATGGGGATTAACCAAAACTTCTTTGATGCAGAGCCAGCAGAAGCAAAGGCAGTATGGGCAGCATTTGGTGAAATGTGGAATGGTATCCATGATTTACCTGGCGTTCATGTATACGGCAACTTAGATGATGATCAAAGCATGGTAGGTGCAAGTACGGGTTGGCCTTGGACAACCTATTTATTGGCTGATGTACCTGATATTGAAACAGTTCATGCTGCATGTAATTTATTCCGTACGACTGTGGTCGGAGAAGGTCCATATAAACTTTGGAAGTATTGCAAAGTTGAAGCAAGAGTTGGTCGTGAATTAATTATTCAACGATAAGGATATCGATATGGTCGACTCTAATGAACTCAAAAGCATTCTTCAACGTCTTCAACAGTTGGAAGCGCAGAATCAAATTCGTAATTGCGTAAATCGCTATATGGAAATTTGTGATGAACTTAATCAAAACACAAATTTAGAAGCGCTGATGGATTTATTTGATCGTGAGTGTATTTGGGAGGGGGTAGGGAAAAAATACGCCCAGTCATTTGGTCGGCTTGAGTCTTGGCGGGCAGTATATGACATGTTTAAAACATACACGCTGAAGGACTCGCATTTTGTTATGAATGCACATTTTGTGAATTCTGAACAAATTTATATTGATGGTGATGTGGCTGTTGGTCACTGGTTGATGTTGCAAACATCAACTTTCAAAACGGGTGCAAGCCACTTGAATGCAGCCAAACTGACAATCCGTTTTAAGCAACAAAATAATGGCATTTGGAAAATCAAACACTTCCAAACAGAAAATATTTTCAGTCGACCAGTAACGCATTGGACCAGTGATGATGAGTTACCAGTACCGCAATCAAATTTAGTCGGTTGAGTTGCATAAACAGTTATAAGGGAATACATGATGAATAGTGCAATACCAGTTCAAAATATTGAAATTGATTACAATGAATTAGTTCAAAGTGACCGAGTGCATACCTCTTTATATAAAGATGCACAAATCTTTGAAGATGAAATGGAAAAAATTTTCTACAGCACTTGGGTTTGGGTTGCTCATGCAAGTGAAATTCCAGATGCTGGTAGTTATAAAACGATTAATATTGGTAAACAACCTGTAGTGGCTGTACGAGATCGTAAGAAAAAAGTCCACGTTTTACTCAACCGCTGTCGCCATCGTGCTGCTACAGTTTGTGAGCATAAAAAAGGCAAAACAAATAGCTTTGTATGTCCATATCATGGTTGGAGTTACGCTTTGGATGGTACATTGCGTGGCGTTCCTTCACCTGAAAGTTATGGTGAATGTTTAGATAAATCTGAATTTCCACTGATCAGCCTACGTGTAGAAGAATATAACGGCATGATCTTTGCGACCTTCAAAGACGATATTGAGCCATTAGAAGACTTTTTAGGTGCTGCGAAAAAGTGGATTGATCTATTCATGAAGCAAGGCGCAGGTTATCCAGTCAAAGTATTAGGTGAACATCGTTTTACATTCCCAGGTAACTGGAAAATTCAGTTGGAAAATACAACTGACGCGTATCATTTCCCATTAGTTCATAAATCATTCTTAAGTTCTGTAGACGAAAAAACAGAAGAGCTTTTCAACTTTGAAAATCAACCAGGCTATGTTGAAGATCTAGGAAATGGTCACAGCGTGATGGTGATGATTCCAGAACTGGTAGATCTTGATGAAGAGTTGATGGAGCGACCAATCCAAGAGCGTTTTGAAGAACTTGCCCAAGCGCTACGTGAAGAAGGTCATGAGGAACTTGAAGTTCGTCGAATTTGCCGTGCTGTCGGTGGTTCGGGCTTTAACTTAAATATTTTCCCTAACATTGCATGTTCTATGGCGTTCTTCCGTGTAATGCAACCATTAGCGGTAGATAAAACTGAAATTCACCACTCAGTGATTACGATGGATGGTGGACCACAAATTGCCAACCAATATCGCCTACGTCTACATGAACATTTCCAAGGTCCTTTCGGTTTTGGTACGCCAGATGATGCGGAAGCTTGGGAGCGTGTACAGCATGGTGCAAATGCGGGCAATGATCTTTGGATCATGTTGAACCGTGGTTTACCAGGAGAAGTCAAAACTGAAGATGGTCTGAAGAGTGACGTGAGTGCTGAAACAGGCATGCGTGGCGCTTACCAACAATGGAAAAAGTTGATGACGGCTTAAGGGGAAGAGCATGAAAATTAATTTAAATCTTTTGAACGAAGTTACAGCATTCATTTGGGCTGAAGCTGACATGTTAGATCATTCAGAGTATCAAGCATGGTTAAGTTTATGGAATGAAAATGGTAAGTACATCATTCCAATAGACCCATCATTGACAGATTACGAAAACCATTTGAACTATGCATATGACAATCACCACATGCGTCAATTACGTGTAGAGCGTTTAGAAAATGGTGAAGCAATCTCGACAGCTCCCAAGGCCAATACTGTTCGTAGCCTGTCACGTGTGCGAATTATTGAAGAAACTGATCACAAGATAATTTTACGCTGTGCACAAAATTTAAGAGAGTTCCGCAAAGAAAATTTGCGTCATTACACTGCTGATGTGATTTATGAGCTAATACGTCAAGAGAATGGCGAACTCAAAATAGACCGTAAAATTATCAATCTAGTCAATTCGACAGATACCTTAGCTGGTATCAGTTACATTTTATAGGAGGTGACCATGTCACAAGTTGTTTTGGTTACTGGTGCTGCCTCTGGTTTAGGTAATGTGATTGCTGAATATTTTGCTGAACAAGGGCATCAAGTTATTTTAACTGCAAGTACCTTAGAAAAAGCGGAAAGTGCTAAAGCTGAGAGTCAGTATCCATCGCAAATGTATCCCTTAAAACTGGATATATCAGTAGAGCAGGACTTTAGAGAAGCAGTGAGTTGGATTGAAACTCATTTCAACAAGTTGGATGTTTTAATCAATAACGCCACAGTAACTAAAGCAACTCCTGTCCTTGAAATCACTGCGAGTGATTTTGATTGGGTGACACAAGTCAACCAACGAGGAACCTTTCAGTCATGCCAAATTATTGGTCAATATATGGCATCTAAAGGCTTTGGTCGAATTATCAACATGGCTTCATTGGCTGGTCAGAATGGTGGTACTGCAACGGGAGCGCATTATGCAGCTTCAAAAGGGGCAATCGTAACTTTGACTAAAATTTTTGCAAAAGAATTTGCCGCTAAAGGTGTGACGGTAAATGCCGTAGCACCAGGACCAATGGAGTCTCCAATAGTACACAGCGTTGTTTCAGATGAAAAAATGGAAGCGTTTATCAATAACATTCCTGTCAAGGCTTTAGGCAGTATGAGTTTTATCGCTGAAACTTGTGCTTTGTTAGCATCCCCACAAGCAGCTTTTGTGACAGGAGCAACATGGGACATTAACGGAGGACTATTTATGCGCTAAGCATTGGCTTAGTCATAAAGGGGGAAAACTATGAACGAAAAATACTCCGTAATAGTAAATAAAAGATCAGTAGAAGCGGAAAATGTTGTTGTCTTAGATTTAATTTCAGCAACTGAGTCTCCATTACCTGAAATCGAAGCTGGATCACATATCGATCTATTCCTGCCTAATGGGTTAATCCGTCAGTATTCTCTATGTCAAGATCCTAGTTTAAAAGGTGTTTTTCGACTAGGGATCTTAAAAGACGAAGCATCAAGAGGGGGGTCACTGTCGGCGTTTAATGACATCTTTGAAGGGATGCAACTACAAGTCAGCCATCCTAAAAATTTGTTCCCATTGTTAGATGCATCTCACAGCATTTTAGTTGGTGGTGGTATTGGGATTACACCGTTAATTACCATGGCTTATGATTTATTAAATAACGATAAGTCATTTGAATTGCATTATTGTGCAGCTTCCAAACAAACCGCTGCATTTGTAGATGAAATCAAGCAAGGTCCCTTAGCGAGTTATACAACTTTCCATTTTAAAGATGATGGTGCAAATCATCGTGAATTTTTTGATCACGCAATGAAAGATATTGCCAAAGATTCACATTTATATACCTGTGGTCCTAATGGATTTATGGATTGGATTATTAATCTTGCTGAGTCTAAGGGTTTTAGTTCCGATCAATTACATAAAGAATATTTTCAGGTAGATATTGATTTAGGTGGTGCTAGTTTTGAAGTTGTTGCACAACAAAGTGGTAAAACGATTCAAGTAGCTCCAGAGGAAACTATTCTGCAAGCTTTAGCGCGAGAAGGGATTAAAGTCGAGTTATCGTGCGAACAAGGCGTTTGTGGAACGTGTATGTGTGATGTGCTTGAAGGCGAACCCGATCATCGAGACGTCTACTTTACTGACGAAGAAAAAGAAAGTAATGAGCAGATTTTAGTGTGTTGTTCTCGATCAAAAACACCGAGATTAGTTTTAGATATTTAATAGTTGAATTGCCATCATGGAAGGTCATTTTGGGATTCAGGAGAAGGGAATGAATAGTTATCAAAAATCGGAAGAACAAGCTATTGATCCGATGAAATTCCGCAGAGCACTCGGTAATTTTGCAACTGGGGTTACCATTATTACAGCGCAAAATGCGCAAGGTGAAAAAGTGGGTGTAACTGCCAATAGTTTTAACTCAGTTTCATTAGACCCACCTTTAATCTTGTGGAGTATTGATAAAAAATCGACCAGTTTTGAAGTTTTTAAAAACTCTAGTCATTTTGCAGTCAATATTTTATCTGGATCTCAAATCGAGGTATCGAATAAATTTGCTAAACGCAATATTGATAAATTCGAAGGAGCAAACTACCGTTTGGGTGTAGGTAATGCTCCAGTTCTGGAAAATTGCTCTGCTGTTTTTGAATGTGAATTATTTCAAATTGTAGAAGGCGGGGATCACTGGATTATTATTGGAAAGGTCGTTAATTTTCAAGATGAAGGTCGTAGTCCATTAGTATATCACCAGGGTGCGTACTCAGCAGTAACACCACACCCAATGTTAAGAATTAAAGATTCAAATCCAGTCCAAACTGATGATTTGGGTCAACTATATCAAGGTAACTTATATAATAATGTTGCCTATCTCATGAGTCGAGCATTCAAGTTTTATCAAAATGATTACATCCCAAAGCAATTAGTCACAGGTTTTAGAACGAGTGAAGCTCGAATGCTTTTAGTGCTAGGCAGTGGTGCAAGTTCATGCAAAGATGATTTACCACGTGATATAGCAATGCCTATGCGAGAAATAGAAAGAGCAGCGGAAATCCTTAAGAAGGATGAGCTACTAGTCGAAACAGAAGAATTCTACCAATTAACGGATAAAGGTAAAAAAACCGCACATTATTTATTTGATATAGCTGATGAGCATCAAAATGAAGTATTTGCAAAATACAGTGACCAAGAAAAGAATACCTTTATCACCATTCTAAAAGATATTGCGGGTATTCATTAAATCAAATTGGGCTAAATGTTAGATCATTTGGCCTTTTTTTCAATCTATGAAGATTTAAAAGGGATTTAATTATTAATTAAGGTATATAAATATACTTAAAAGAAAATTGAATTTTCTATGGAATTGGAAAAGAATTGGGTTGAATATATGAAATTTCATATAGCTGAATAGAAAAAATTAAACAGGGTTGAGTGAGAAAATCAGTAAAAAACTAAGGGGAAGTTGAGTGAAAAAGTTACCTACATTTGCAATACTAGCAATTTGCTGTAATACAGCAGTTTATGCGGACTTGGTAAAAGATAGTCAAACGACAATAAATTTAAGAAATTTCTTTATTGATCGAAATAACACAACACAGCCTGATGTTGGTAGTTGGTCACAAGCATTAGGTCTAAAGTTTAGTTCAGGTTATACCAATACACCCATTCAGGTGGGTTTTGACGTGACTTCAAGTTACGCACTAAGATTATCAAATCATAATGCTGAAAGGTCTGATTCGATCTTACCATTTGATCCCATAAAAAATGAGCAAGAACGTAGTTATAATAAATTTGGTGCAACCTTAAAGCTGAAATATAAAGATTCTGAGCTATTAGTTGGGGAACTTTCGCCAAAAACACCTGTTGCATTTATTGATGATTCACGTCAGTTGGTGACAACATATGCTGGTGCGGCATTTGAAACCAAAGCCATTCAAGATTTAAAACTGTCTGCTGGACGAATCACGCATATTAATGCGCGTAATGATGATGAGTTTGAAAAACTAAGCTTGTTTGCACCAGGTAAAGCAAGAATAGAAAGTAATGGTTTAAGTTATGTTGGTTTAGACTATAATTTTAGCCCTAAAATTTCAGGCTCTTACTGGTTTGGTCAGCTGGAAGATATTTATAACCAACATTATTTAAATGCAGCATATAACACTCAAATTGGCGACTCTAAAATCAAATTAGATGCACGTTATTTCCATAACAGTGAAGCTGGTGACAAATACTATGGAAACATAGATAGCAAAACATTTGGCGTTCAGGCCAACATTCAAAATGGCTCACATAGTTTTGCTGCAGGTGTTCAAAAAAATTCCGGGGATACCAATTTTCCAACATTTGATGGATTCGCTCCTCAACCTTTCCTACATACTTGGTCAACTTTAGGTTTCATCAAACCTGAAGAACTTACTTATCATGCACTTTATTCTTATGACTTTAAAAATGTTGGTTTGCCGGGTTTAAGAACGACTTTGCGTTATTTATATGGTACGAACATAGAGCGTAATGGCCTACCAGATAATAAAGAAACTGAAGCTAATTTCATTGTCGGCTACACCGTTCCAGAAGGGTCTTTTAAAGGGTTGGGTATAGAATGGAGGTATATCGACACGACTACTAAATATGGTGCAGGAACAACCAATGGTAATGATTTTGTTGAAAATCGAATCATTACTACATATAGCTATAAATTCTAATTACATAAACAGTTAATGGACAAACTGGAGATTATATGATGTTTAAAAAATTATTATTATCAACAAGCTTAATCGCAATTGCCACTTATGCTCAAGCTGATATCACGATTGGAGTTGTGACATCATCATCCGGACCTGTAGCAATGGTAGGTATACCACAAAAAAATACAGTTGCTTTATTACCTAAAAAAATTGGTAATGAGAACGTTCGATATATTTCTCTTGATGATGCGAGTGATCCTACAGCATCTGTCAAAGCTGTCGAGAAACTAATTAAAGAAAACAAAGTTGATGCAATCATTGGTCCTTCTGGTTCACCAAATGCTTCTGCTGTGATTGGGACGATTGCTAAAGCGAAAGTACCTCTTCTTGCACCGGTTGGAACTTCTACGATAGTCATGCCAATGACGGATCAAAAAAAATGGGTGTTTAAGACCACTCAGAATGATGAAATCATCGCAGAAGCGCTTGTGCAAGATATGGTGAAGCGAAAAATTACAACTCTAGGATTTATCGGTACTGCTGATCCGTACGGAGAAAACTGGGGAAAAGTCTTAGCGAATTTAGCAAAGAAAAATGGGATTAAAATCGTTGCTCAAGAATCATTTCAACGTCAAGACACCTCTCTAACTGGTCAAGCGTTAAAACTCATAAGTAAAAAACCACAGGCAATTCTAGTTGCAGCACCAGGCAGTTCAGCAGTGCCTCCACAAACTGCTTTATATGATCGAGGCTATCGAGGGCAAATTTATCAAACGCATGGTGCGGCTTTAGATCAATATTTAAAAATGGGTGGCAAGAAAGTAGAAAATACGATTTTAGCTGCCAGTTTAATGCTTGTTTTAAATGAAGTATCTAATACACATCCTTCTAAGAAAATTGCTACTAAATATATCAATGATTATAAAGCAAAATATAAACAAACACCTGCAACCTTCGGGGCAAATGTGTATGACGCAGGTCTTTTGCTTGAAAAAGCTGTACCGACTGCTTTGAAAAAAGCAAAGCCTGGCACCGTGCAATTCCGTGAAGCTCTACGTGATGCATTGGAATCTACAAAAGAAGTCGCAGGAACTCAAGGCGTGTATAACATGAGCCCATCTGATCATAGTGGATTTGACAAGCGTGGGCGTGAAATGATCATTGTTAAAAATGGTCAGTGGAAACTACTGAAGTAAATTTAGCTTTTCATAAATGAACTCAGAGCGATATGCATATATCGCTCTAGGTAAATTCATCCTCAAAAAAGGGTAGGAAGATGTTATGGATTTAAATATCGCGTTAATTTTGGGGCAGGATGGTATTACCAGTGGTGCTATTTATGCATTATTAGCGCTTTGTATCATTTTAGTTTTTACTGTCACTCGGATATTACTTATTCCATTGGGTGAATTTGCTGTGTTTGGTGCATTGACTTTGGCATCCATTCAAGCAGGTATTCCAAGCTTAATAGTTTGGCTGGTCGTTGCGTTTTTTATTGTCAATACAAGTCTGGATTTATACGCTAAATTTTTTAAAAATCAAATATTTAATATCAAAATATTTATTGCATCAATAATTTATATTTCTTTGATCGTTATCGCGATGTACACACTACCTTTAGCGACGCTTCCAATGCCAATTCAAGTTTTATTGACTTTGGCTGTGATTACACCGCTTGGTCCTCAAATGTATCGCACTTTTTTTCAACCTTTAGTGGCAGCCAAACCTTTAGTCTTATTGATAGTGTCGATAGCGGTTCATGTGGCATTAGTCGGTTTAGGACTCGTGATATTCGGTCCAAATGGTGCTCAAACACAACCGTTTAGTGACAAAAGCTTTGAGATTGGAACTCTTGTTTTAAGTAGTCAAACTTTGATCATTATCGCTTCATTCTTTGTGATGATTTTAGTGCTTTGGTATTTCTTTGAAAAAACACTCTATGGCAAGGCTTTGCATGCAACCGCTGTCAATCGAATCGGTGCACAGCTCATGGGTATTTCTCCAATCTTTGCGGGCAAACTGACTTTTGTTTTAGCTACATTTATCGGAACCTTATCAGGCATTTTAATTGCACCGATCACAACCCTGTACTACGACTCAGGATTTATTTTAAGTCTGAAGGGATTTGTAGGGGCAATCATTGGAGGACTAATCAGCTTCCCAGTCGCAGCAATTGGTGCCGTGATTGTTGGTGTTATTGAGTCTTTCTCGATGTTTTGGGCAAGTGATTACAAAGAAATCATCGTCTTTACATTAATTATTCCTTTCTTACTTTGGAAATCGCTCACAACTCGTCATGTTGAGGAGGATGAAGAATGAAATCAAAAACTTATTTCTTTATATTTGCGCTTATTGTATTCATCAGTCCATTTTTTTTACCGACCTATCAAGTCACTTTATTGAACTATATTGGTCTAAATGCATTAGTCGTGTTGGGTCTTGTATTGGTGACAGGCGTTGGAGGCATGACTACATTTGGTCAAGCAGCCTTAGTGGGAATTGGCGCATACGCAACTGCTTACTTAACTGTGACTGAACAATTACCAAGTTTCCTCGCATGGACAGGTGGAAATCCTTGGTTTGGACTTCTGCTCGGAATAGTTATCACAGTCGCATCTGCGATTTTGGTGGGTGGCTTAACACTTAAACTTTCAGGGCATTATCTGCCTTTAGGTACGATCGCTTGGGGCATTTCACTTTATTATTTCTTTTCCACCATTGAAACTTTAGGTGGGCATTCTGGAATTTCGAATATTCCCTCTATTTCTATCGCAGGATTTGCCTTTGATAATGGCAACAAAATGTTCTACCTCATTTGGCTCATTGTATTCATTGCCATTATTTTGACAAAAAATCTTTTAAATTCTCGAGAGGGTCGAGCAATCCGTGCTTTGAAAGGCGGACAAGTAATGGCTGAGTCTATGGGAGTAAATACGTTTAGAGCAAAAATGATCATCTTTGTGATTGCTGCAATTTTTGCATCAATTTCAGGGTGGCTTTATGCACACACGCAAACTTTTATTAACCCGACACCTTTTGGACTCCAAATGGGTATCGACTACTTGTTTATGGCGTTGTTAGGCGGTGTCGGTAGTATTTGGGGTGCAATATTAGGTGCAGGCATATTCACCATGGTACGCCAATGGTTGCAAGATGCTTTGCCTATTATTTTTGGCGGACAAGGTCATTATGAAACAATCGTATTTGGATTAATCATTGTTGTATTGATGCAAAAAGCACCATCAGGGATTTGGTCATTTATTACTAAGTTGATCCCAAATAAATATAAGCCAGTAGATTTATATCCTTCAATCCACCCCATTCCTCAAATGGACAAAGTAGAAAATCAAATCAACAAGGGTGAATTGATATTAGATGCGAAGAACATCACGAAAAAATTTGGTGGCTTAGTTGCGAACAATGAAATGAATCTGAAAATTCACGCTGGAGAGGTTCTCGCTTTAATTGGTCCGAATGGTGCTGGTAAAAGTACCATGTTCAATCAAATATCAGGTGTAGATGTTCCAACAAGTGGTGAAGTTTTATTTAAAGGTAAAAAAATAAATGGCATACCATCCAGAGAAATTGCCAAATTAGGATTAAGTCGCACATTCCAACACGTAAAAATATTGCCTGAAATGACTGTATTAGAAAATACAGCCATAGGTGCACATTTGCGCGGAGAAAAAAGTGTCATCTCATCCATGTTACTTCTTGATCGAGTTGAAGAAAATGAACTTCTCAATGAGGCTAAATATCAACTAGAACGTGTAGGGCTTGGAGAATATTTGTATGTCGAAGCTGGCAGTTTAGCACTCGGGCAGCAACGTATTTTAGAAATTGCACGTGCTTTATGTGCGAACCCAAGCTTATTACTACTTGATGAGCCCGCAGCAGGATTAAGATTTAAAGAGAAACAAGCCTTAGCTGAACTTCTAGCGAAATTACGTGCTGAAGGTATGGCGATTCTCTTGGTCGAGCATGATATGGACTTTGTCATGAATCTCGCAGACCGAATTGTGGTCATGGAGTTCGGTCAAAAAATTGCTGAAGGATTACCAGAAGAAATTCAAAAAAATGAAGCTGTATTGGAAGCTTATTTAGGAGGTGCTGCATGATCACAATGCTTGGAAATCAAGAGGGCACGCCTCTGCTAGAAGTAAATAATTTGAGTGTTGCTTACGGAAAAGTCGAAGCGCTTTCAAATTTTAATATGCGTGTTAATCAAGGCCAAATTGTTTCTGTTGTTGGTCCAAATGGTGCGGGTAAAACAACTTTATTGTCTGCAATTATGGGGGTGCTGGGTTCTAAAGGACACGTCGATTTCGATGGACATGTGGAGCAATGTCCACAGGTTGAGCAAATGGTCATTCGTGGGCTTGGATTAGTGCCTGAAAAACGAGAGTTATTTGGAACAATGTCTATTGAAGACAATCTTATGCTTGGCGCTTTTCAACGCTATCGCCAAAGAGACAAAGAGATTTTGAGCACTTTAGATGAAGTGTATGACATTTTTCCTCGTTTGAAAGAAAGACGATCACAGCAAGCAGGAACACTTTCTGGTGGTGAACGACAAATGCTTGCAGTAGGTCGTGCACTCATGGCTAAACCTAAATTGTTGATGCTTGACGAGCCGAGTTTGGGATTAGCGCCACTCATCACCCGAGAAATTTTTAAGGTGATTGACCAATTAAGAGGACATGGCGTGTCTATCTTGTTAGTTGAGCAGAATGCTAGAGCTGCTTTAAAACTTGCAGATTATGCTTATGTCTTAGAAATGGGAGAGCTTTCAATGGAAGGAAAGGGCTCTGATTTAGTTGAAGATCCAAGAATTATCGAAAGTTACTTAGGAATTAATAGTAAGCATCAAGACGTATTAGCTATTTAGAACATAACTACTTATACGCTTTTCAGGGTTTTGAATGGATGTCAAAAAAAATTTTGGTATATGGTGCTGGAGCCATAGGCTGTGTAGTTGCTGCTAGATTAACGCTAGCAGGACACCAAGTCACTGTTTTAGCGCGAGGGGAAAAAGTCGAAACGCTAAAGCAAAAAGGGATTCATTTAAAAGATGTACTGGGTGAATTTCAAGTACATCCATCTCGAATTGTGGATACTGAAGAATGCATTGAAAAACAGGATTTTATATTTATAGCAACCAAGTTTAACGCTTTATACGAAATCTCAACTCAGCTGAAGCGTTATATGTATAACGCGACAGTCATCGTGCCGTTAATGAATGGCATACCCTTTTGGTATTTTTACGGTTTAGAGAATAATTCTGAACATTCAAGCATAAATTGTTTAGATCAACAGGGCGTTTTAAATGACCATTTTCCATTAGAACATTTAATTGGCGCTGTCGTATTTATTACAGCGCAAAGTGTCAATGGAAATGAGGTCAAATCAGACAATCCATATTTGTTGATCTTTGGTGAGCCGAGTCATCAAATGACTGAACGATTACATGCTCTTGTTGAATTGTTTGAAAATACAAGTATCGAAGCACGACCCGTAGAGAACATCCGAGATCAAATTTGGACCAAGGTTATGGCTAACTTGAGCTCCAATCCATTATCGGTTGTGGCTGATGCTCCGCTAAGTAAAATTTATTCTGATCACAATTTAACTCGAATTACGCAACAAATTTTATATGAAGTTCGAGCTGTTGCGGCTTGCTATGGCGCTCGTATCAATATCGACCCAAACACATTTTTAAAATTGGGTTCAGAGATGGGGGAAACATATACATTAATGTGGCATGACTACAAAAATCATCGCCCTTTAGAGTTAGCACCCATTGCAGAAGCTGTATTTGAATTGGCAGATGCTTATGAATGTCCGATGCCGACATCCAAACTTATATATGAATTAACGGTCTATTTAAGCGAACAAGCCAGAACAAGGAATAATGAAGATGAAAAATAATGTATTGAATGTGTCTGAAGCTGAATGGGCGCTCAGAGTTAAATTAGCGAATTGTTATCACCTTATTGATTATTTTGGTTGGACGGAAACAATTTTTAATCATGTCTCAGCGCGCTTACCAGGAGCTGAACACTATTATTTAGTAAATCCTTTCGGCTTGAACTATACGGAAATCACACCCGAAAATTTATTAAAAGTTGATTTAAACGGTAATAAAGTGATTCATTCTGAATATGATGCCAATCCTGCAGGATTTGCTTTACATAGTGCTGTTCATGGTGCTCGTGATGATATTCGATGTTTAATACATACACATACCACACCAATCAGTGCCATTGCACAAAAGAAAGATGGCTTTAAAAATGACAATTTTTATGGTGCGCAGTTATATGGTCGGGTAGGCTATCATGCCTTTGAAGGCATTACCCTATTCGAAGAAGAAAAACAAAGAATGATCAAAAGTTTAGGTGATCATCACATTCTGGTACTTAGAAATCATGGTGTAGCTGTGGGAGAGAGTACGATTGAAAAAGCTTTTTTCCTACTCTGGACAGTTCAACGAGCGGCAGAAATACAATGCCAAGCGGATTCAATGCGTGGTGACGATGTTGAATTAGATCATATCGTAAAACAGAAGTGTGCAGACTTAACTCAAATGTTAATTCAAGAAAGTGCTTTCGCAGATAAGTTTTTTAATGCGATGGTTCGAAAAATGCAGGAAAACAAACACTAGTTCAGGGATAAATTGCGATGAATACGATATTAAAAGAGAAAATCAGTCATAAGTCGGCATGGGTGGGCAAAGACCTAAAAAATCAGACAGATTGGATTTATTATTTAAGCGCAGAAATGCTTCATGAATTAAGCCAAAATTTGCAATTGATAGAACAACAAGATCTAGAAATTGATCAATTGAATAACACGCATTTAACGATTAATAATTCACAAGTTTTATCTGAATTTAAAAAATATGCCGATGAGCTTGAGAATGGATATGGTTTCTTTCTATTAAAAGGTTTGGATGTCTCTAAATTTAGTGAACGCCAATTGGCGATTATTTACTATTTAATAGGCATGTATATGGGTCAACCCGTTACCCAAAATCCTAAAGGCGATTTATTGGGTAAAGTAGAAAACGTTGGTGATCTTAACAACAAATCAACGCGAGTTTATGAAACAAACGCATATCTCCCTTACCACACTGACTTATCTGACGTAGTTGGATTGCTATCAATTAGAAAAGCAATGAGTGGAGGATTGAGTAGTCTCGTCAGTGCTGCCACAGTCTACAATAGAATTTTAGAAAATTATCCTGAATATCTAGGTTATTATTATCATCCGACTTATTGTGATCATCTTGGTGACTCAGAACCAACACTCACGCCTATATTTAGCTTTTATGACAATAAATTAAGTTGCCGATACTTAAGAGCATATATTGAACTAGGACATGAGCGAAAAGGAATACCTTTATCCAGAGTTCAAGTCGATGCGCTTGATATTTTCGATCAGTACATACAAGATCCTGATCTCAGACTAGATATGATGCTTGAACCGGGTGATATGCAGTTCTGTAATAACTATTGTGTAATGCATTCACGATCGTCATTTATAGATGATGAAGACATCTCAAAGCGAAGAAAATTATTAAGATTATGGTTAAAAATGCCTAATGCCCGATCTTTAGCCAAGGATTTCCCAGGTAGAAATGGTATTCAAAAAGTAAATCTTTCTTAAAAAATGCTCAATATTTGACTACAACCTGACTCGGACTTTTAAGTCCGAGTCTTTTTTTTGCGATTACTCAAAAGTTGTAACACTGAATCTGATTTAGAGATGAGTAAAAATAATAATTACGCACTCATCTGATTGATCACCTAAATAATATTCTTTTTTTGTTAACGCGCTATATGGTTCGGCATTATATCGTCTAACAATATTCACACTTTGAATGAGTTAAGGTGAATCAGCTTCTGGAAGTGAGTTTTCCTCATTCAGCAGTCCTGAACGCATTTTAGTAAATTTGAGAGTGATTTCTATTCAAGTAGGGAGAATAATCTGCTCTTCAAACGAAAAATGTTGAAAGCCTAGACCTGACAGGGAATACTTCGTTTATCTTTATTTAATCGGGCATCGGACATGGGTATTCATCATAATGCGGCTTTGGCTTGCAACAAGTAGACTTTGATTATTTTTTTCTACCTTTGATTAGTTTAATCATTATTGATTCTCAGTTGAGAAAAAAGAACTCGAACAGATGTTCGAGTTCTTTTTCTAAAATAAACTAAATATGAGCTTAGATTTTAGAAAATGCTTTATGTAATTTTGCACAAATCACTTCTTATCTGACCATTTCATCTTTTTCTACATCTAGACTTTTCACAAAATGTTTACATCCTGTTTTAAGTAAAATAATAGTCAATAACGCTGAGAATCCACCTACGATTGAAATTGAATAACCCACCATGTTGGTATCCCCGAATACTTTATCGGTAATTAATGCGACTAAAGTTGTTCCAATACCTAAACCAATTAAGCTACTGATTAACAAGAAAATTGCAGAAATTTGAGCTCGTAATTGATTTGGAGCTAAAATTTGCATAGCTGCTGTTGAGGTTGGCATTGGGAAAGATGCAAAGAACATAGCCACTGTAAAAATAGCAACAGATAACCACAGTGAGTCTACTAATGTATAGCTAATAATCGGTAAGATAATTCCTAAACCACCTAAATAACCAGCATACATTGCAGCATCACGTCGACCTTTACTTGTCAGATAGTCAGTTAACCAGCCTGCAAAGAAAACGCCAGATGTGTTTGCGATAAGTAGAATCGTTCCTAACATATAACCTGTTTCAACAGGACTTAGACCAAAGTTACGCATATAAAATGCAGGTGACCAGCTCATGACACAAAACAATGCCATTGCATAGAATGTGAAGCCCATGTAGTGACAAGTAAATGTCTTACTATGCTTTTTTAAGAATTTAAACGAATCCGTAAATTTAACTTTTACGACATTACCTGAGGCATCGAGTTTTTGTCCTGTTCGTTGCGGATTTCTTACTGTTAAAATAAATAAAAGACCAATAAAAACGCCTGGCAATCCAACAAGAATAAAGGCAACTTGCCAAGCCTTTATCATGCCGAGTAGAGGAACATCAATAAACGTTGCATCTTTTAATAAGCTGATTACATAGCCACCAACGAGAAAAGCCATCCCTCCACCGATAAAAGAACCAATGGAGTAAATACCAACGGCTTTACCTAATTTGTCTTTACTGAACATATCACTAAACATGGAATATGCTGCGGGTGATAATGCTGCTTCACCAATGCCAATCCCCATTCTTGACAGAAAAAGTTGAATGAAGTTTTTACTTAGACCACAAGCCGCTGTTGCTAAGCTCCAAAAAATAATGCCAATTGCAATAATTTTTGGTCGGGAAAATCGGTCTGCTAAATAAGCGATTGGCAATCCCATAAATGCGTAAAATAGGGAAAAAGCTAAACCGTGCAATAGACTAAACTGAGTATCAGTTAAATTTAAATCTGCTTTGATGGGTTCAATCATCAAGACTAAAATTTGTCGATCAATATAAGAAAATATATAAGCCAACATACATAGTGTGACTACGTACCAAGCGTATCTCGTATTTTTTTTGACCGAAGCGGGTTCTTCAGCATTTAGAGTATTCTGCATTTTTGTGTTCTATATCCTTAAGGGTTTGATTTTTATTCCATTATTTTTGTAGCTGAACTGTGACTGGGTATTCAAATTTAAGCAGCATTAGTCATATATAATGCAAAGTTAAACTCAAATACTTTTTATCAGTATACTGATAATATTTATGATTTTATAAAAGGGCAATAGGTATGTTTAAAAAAAATACGAATTCACCTGAAATATTTGATAATGAATCGGGTTACCTTGGATTTTTATTAAGAAAGACATCCCATGTATATCGTTTAAAAATGGAGCGTGTACTTGCTGAATATTCAATCACTCCACCACAGTTCACAATTTTGAAAATTATTTTGACTTACCCAGGTTTCACAAATGCGGAAATAGCACGTTTTGCTTCATTAACACCACAAACAGTAAATTTGATGATCTCAAAATTAGAAAAACAAAATATTCTCTACAAAACTTCTCATTCTACGAATAAGAAAATTCAATTAATTGAGATATCAGATTTAGGGAAAAAACTTATGGAAGATTGTGGTGATGCTATTGATCGTTTAGAAGATTCTTTAGTCGATGGTTTTAGTGAAAGTGAAATAAGAATCGTCAGGAAATGGATGAAAAAAATTAATGAAGAATAATTTTCTAAATTTTTTGGTTTTTGAACTTGCATAATTATCAGCACACTGATAATTTTTAAGTACATTAAAAAAACTGAATGGATTTAGAGGAAAACAAAATGATCAAACCTTATGGTGTAGTAGGATTAGTTCCAACAATATGGGGCACAAGTTGTAGAGCAGATATTATGAAAAATATCTCTCATTTAGAGGAACTTACATCCGGTGCATTATGGTTGAGTTCTTTAGATATTCCAGTAAGACTGTTGGTTCTCCCAGAGGGAGCATTACAGGGCTTCAACGATGAAGCACTCGATGTTGATATTCAAGAATTCTTAGATGATGGTGCGATCGATATACCAGGCCCTGAAACAGATCGTTTAGGTAAGTTAGCTAAAAAACATAATGTTTTTATCATGGCGCAAGCCAAAGCTAAAAATAAGGATTGGCCAGGCATTATGTTTAATGTCGGATTTATTATAAATCCTCAAGGCGAAATTATTTTAAAACACCACAAAATGTCTGCTTTATTGCCATGCGAGCGTTCAGCATCACCTCATGATTTGTATGATGAGTGGGTAAAAAAATATGGCGAAGAGCTTCAATCATTTTGGCCAGTAGTTGATACGGAAATTGGTCGATTGGGCATAATGATGGCAATGGAAGGTAATTTTCCAGAAAATGGTCGAGGCCTAGCGATGAATGGTGCTGAAGTCGTCTATCGTGCATCTTTACCAGCTTCATTTACTGAAAATGATGTATTTGAAATCTCCAATCGTGCTCGTGCTTTAGAAAATAATATGTACGTAGTAGCACCTAATATTGGGGGGATGTATCTTGATGAAAATACATTAGCACCGATCGATTGTGGTGGTGGTCTTTCTATGATTGTGGACCATAAAGGTAAAATAGTGGGTAAACAGCATGATACCAATGGATCTACCTATGTGACTGGTGTAGTTGATATAGAGGCACTTCGTTATCATCGTACACACGCTCAGGTGACCAATTGGATGAAAGATATACGTGCAGAATGCGCACAATTAATTTATAAAAATAATATATATCCTAAAAATTTGTATTTGCAGCAAAAACAGGGACATCACGACGAATATAAAGCGGAAGTGATTGATAAGCAAATTCAGAAGCTTATTGATATGGGTGTCTGGAGAAAAAGCGCATATGATGAATCTTAATCAATGCACTAGCTTAAAAACCCAATAATGTATTGGGTTTTTTTGGGTTTACATATTTTTTAAATGATCTTTTTTTACATAAATCAAAGCGCCAGAACCACCTGCTTTGATTTCAATACGATGTTGAATCGGAAACCTCATCCACGAACCGGCTGAATAATTTCGTTCATTCATCACCAATTTACCTTTGATAATGAAAATTTCAATACCGTTATGATGTTTTGATTCTAAAACCTGTTGGCTTTCGAGTTTTTCGAGAAAGGTGTCTTCATACTCAGATTGAAATAGTTGGCAAATCTTTCTGTTGTTAAAATAGGTCCAGTTTCGCTCGTCACGAGTATCAATTCGTGTAGCTAATTTTTCTTCTTCAGACATTTGCATGAGTTTCACCAGGATCAGACATCCAGCTAAGCTCGAGACAATATGTTTAGAAAGGTGAGGATTTCGCATATACCATCCAGATGGATAGTGCTGATGATCATCTTCAGTAAAAGTCCCTTTTAACACTAGAACTTCTTCACCGAAGGGGTGTTGATGCTCTGGGAACTGAGAATTTGAAGGGAACTCAACTAGGCTAGTTGCTCTTGCTTGTTCTAAGCCAACACGATCGAACATCATTCGTTTAACTTCGCCTCTTGGGGATTGAATCCATTGATAATCCTCTGGAGTAATTATTACAGGTTGAGAGAAGTCAGCATTTAATCTCATGCTTTTAGCCTAAAAAAGAGCATTAAAGTGATTAATATTATCAAAAAAAGCGTGAATTTAAGATGAAAACCTGTTCAAGTTCGAGAGTGATGGGGTGTGGAGCAACTTTGACTTTGGTCGGCTAGCTTCTCTTTTCTCTTTCGAATAATTTAATCTAGGTCGACTTTATTTGAGAATCTAAGTCAATAAAAAAAAGCCTCAATCTTTCGAATGAAGCTTTTAAAATTTTGGAGCGGGAAACGAGACTCGAACTCGCGACCCCAACCTTGGCAAGGTTGTGCTCTACCAACTGAGCTATTCCCGCAATATGGTGTGAATTATAGTGATTTTGCACACCCTGTCAACACTTCCAAAATTTAATTGATGAATTAATCAGCACGCCGCCATAAAGTTCCTTGACGCGTATCTTCAAGTACAATGCCTTGATCAAGAAGATTTTGGCGAATCTCATCTGCACGTGCAAAGTTTTTCTCTTTCTTGGCATCTTTGCGTTGTTGAATGAGATCTTCAATTTCATCATTACTCAAAGATAAGCTTTCTTGACCAATATCTGATTTTAGGAATTCATCAACATTATGTTGAACAAGACCTAAGATATTGGTCAGATGGCGCAAGGTGGCATAATATATGGCCGCCTGTTCAGCAATTTCGTCTTTTACGGCACGATTTAATTCTTTATTGATTTCAAAAAGTACGGCAATCGCTTCTGATGTGTTGAAATCATCCCGCATTGCTGCATTAAACTTTTCAACGAGTGCTTCATCGTATTGCGAATTAATTTCGGCACCATATATCTGTTGATATGCTTTAAATGAATGATAAAAACGACTTAATGTGTTTTTAGCTTCTTTAAGCGCAGTATCAGAAAAATTCACAGGGCTACGATAGTGTGATGAAACGATAAAGTAACGAATAACTTCAGGATGGAATTTTTCCATGACATCGCGAATCGTGAAAAAATTGCCTAAAGATTTAGACATTTTTTCACCATCGACATTGATAAAGCCTACGTGCATCCAATAGTTTACATATTGTTCGCCAGTTGCAGCTTCACTTTGTGCGATTTCATTTTCGTGATGGGGGAAGGTCAAGTCAGATCCACCACCATGAATATCAAAATGATTACCAAGGCAACATGTAGACATTGCTGAACATTCAATATGCCAACCTGGACGACCATTCCCCCAAGGAGATTTCCAAGAAGGTTCATTTTCTTTTGCATGCTTCCATAGCACAAAATCGAAAGGATGTTTCTTTTCAACTTCAACATCGACTCGTTCGGAAGCACCTGCTTGCATGTCTTCGAGTTTACGACCAGATAGACGCCCGTATTTTTTAAATTTTTCAACTTCGAAGTACACATCACCGTTTGACGCAGGATATGCAGTGCCATTATTGACCAAAGTACCAATCATATTTTGCATTTGATCGATATACTCTGTCGCACGAGGTGCTTCATCAGGTGCCAAGCATCCTAAATTAGCAGCATCTTCATTCATTGCCTGAATAAAGCGATCAGTGAGTGCTGTAATGCTTTCACCATTTTCATTTGCACGTGCAATGATTTTGTCATCAATGTCAGTAATATTGCGAATATATTTAACTTTCCAACCTTGGCTACGAAGAAAACGAATAATATAGTCAAATGCAACCATAACCCGAGCATGACCAATATGACAGTAGTCGTAAACTGTCATCCCACAGACATACATATCAATATGTCCTGCTTTGCGTGGTACAAACTCAACTTTTTTTCGTTGCTCTGAGTTATATAGAACAAATGGTTGCATAGGTCTTCAAAAAGCTAAAAAAATGGTGGTTCATCTTAACCTAAGGCTTATCTTTCACAAAGTTTTATGCGTAAAAAATCTATGCAAATGAAATTTATACATTTAAGAAAAAGATACTTGCATGCTTATGTTAATATATGAAGAATAATTTAATGATTGAAATTGTGGCTGAATCCAGCCTCAAGGTGCCCAGATTTGAATTCTGAAAATACTACATATCCAATTGATTTTCAAAAGGTTGCAAAAGAAACCTTAGAGATTGAGCGTCAAGCTTTATCGGTACTATCCAGTCAGATTGATGATCGTTTTTCCCAAGCATGTCAAATTATCCTACAGTGTCAAGGTCGTTTAGTGGTCACTGGTATGGGGAAATCTGGTCATATCGGTCGAAAAATGGCTGCAACATTTGCATCAACAGGAACGCCGTCTTTCTTTATGCATCCAGGTGAAGCTGGTCATGGTGATCTCGGGATGTTAGTGCGTGGAGATGTGCTGATCGCGATTTCAAACTCTGGTAAAAGTGATGAAATCATGATGTTAATGCCACTCATCAAACATTTGGGTGTGCCATTGATAACAATTTCAGGTGATGACCGTGGACCAATGCCACAGAACGCTGATGTTGCGCTTACACTTGGTCATATTCAAGAGGCATGCCCATTAGGTTTGGCACCAACTTCAAGCACGACAGCGACTTTAGCTTTAGGTGATGCTTTGGCTGTTGCTTTACTTGAAGCGCGTGGATTTACTGCAAATGATTTTGCCATGTCGCATCCAGCTGGTGCACTCGGTAAGCGATTACTGTTGCATGTTAAACATCTGATGCACGTGGGTGACTCTCTACCAAAAGTTTCACCAGATACACCAATGAATAAAGTTTTATACGAAATATCAAACAAACGTCTCGGATTAACCACAATTGTGGATGAAAATGATGTTCTGTTAGGTATATTTACGGATGGTGACTTGCGACGTCTCATTGATAAGCAACAAGGTTTTGATGTTAATCTTGCTGTATCAAAGGTTATGATTGAAAATCCTCTAACCATTTCACAAGAAGCAAGAGCGGTTGAAGCGCTAGAGCAAATGAATGCTAAAAAAATCAATCAATTTGTAGTAGTCAATGATGCCAAACAAGTGATTGGTGTGATTAGCATGCACGATTTAATTCAAGCTGGGGTAAATTAATTCATGGCATCTTATGTATTGTTAGAACAAGCACGACATATCGAAGCGTTGGTTTTGGATGTGGATGGTATTCTAAGTGATGGTTTTGTAACGTTGACGAACTCAGGTGATGAAATTAAGTCATTTGATATTCGTGATGGACTTGGGATGAAACTTGTTCAGCAAGCTGGAATTAAAGTTGTCATTATTACCGGTCGCCAAAGCAATATTGTGGCAAAGCGTATGAATGATCTAGGTGTAGACTTAGTTTATCAGGGGCGTGAAGACAAAGGGACTGCCTTACAGCAAGCTTGTACGCAACTGGGTTTAAAACCAGAAGATTGCTTGTATATGGGGGATGATTGGCCAGATTTATCAGCTTTTGCGATTGCGGGAATGAAAGTAACAGTGCCAAATGGTCATGTTGAAGTTCGTCGTCGTGCAGACCTTGTAACCCAAGCTTATGGTGGTCGTGGCGCTGTGCGTGAAATTTGTGACATGTTATTGTTGTCAAAAGGGGTTTACCATGAACTTCTTGAAAAATATTTGGCTGTAACGCATTAATATGCAGTTGATATGAACGCTGAATATAGTTGATGATTTATGGATACTAAAGTTTTATACATTACTGCTGTTATTGTCGCTGCTATAAGTGGTGGCTATTATTATTACAGCGGTAAAGGGAAAAAATTAGAGGGTTCATCCGCTCAATCGATGACATATTCGGCAAAGAATATTAATCTTTTGCAAACTGATGAAAAAGGCATGCTTTATGTTAAGGCTACAGTGGATGAGCTGAACCAAGATATGAAACAGAAAACATCAAGCTTGCAGAATTTAAATGCCAGCATGTTTACTGATAATGTAGAAGACGCTACGTTTTATGCTAAACAAGCGCATGGTTACAATGACAATGAGAAGATTGTGTTATCTGGAGATGTTGTTGCAACCAAGCAAGGAGAAATGGGCAAAATGGTTTTTCGAACCGATGCGCTTACAGGATATCCAAAAACAAGAAAGCTTGAAACATCTGAGCAAGTTACTGTACAAACACCAAAAGCAGATTTTGTCAGCCAAGGCTTAGAAGCAGATTTGAATGAAGGTCAGTACGATTTTAAAAATATTCGAGGAAAGTATGCACCAAACTAAACCTTCTTATTTATCAGGTTCGAAAATGCTTAAAGCAATAGCAATGGTGGCACTCAGTTCTATTTCTGTTATGGCATTTGCATTGCCCAGTGATCGTAATCAACCTATCATGCTTTTAGCTGATCGTGCGACCTATAATGACAAAACAGGTATAACGACCTATATTGGGAATGTTTCTGTTGAACAAGGTACTTTCAAGTTAAATGCAGCCTCTATAGTTGCTAATCTCAATGCCAATCGCCAAATTAGCTCAGTAAATGCGTCAGGTTCTCCTGCAAAGTTCCAACAGCAATTAGAGTCTAAACGTGGCATTGCACGTGGTGAAGCCTCTAAAATTGTATATAACGCTGATACAGGCATTATTACTTTGTCGGGTAATGCATATTTGTATCAAGATGGCGCAAGTATTCGTGGGAATACTTTGCGTTATAGTATGAATAAGGGTGATATCGAAGTTGTAGGCGGTGGCAGTAGTGAAACGGGTAGTTCAAAAGGTCGCGTACAAATTATAATTCCTCCTTCTGCTTCAAAATCATTCTCTGGAGTACGTGATTAATGAGTGTCGATGAATCACCAATCCAAACATTAAAAATTAAACATCTTGCCAAAGTTTATAGTAAACGCTGGGTGGTGAAAGATGTTTCATTTAGCATGCAGAGTGGTCAAATTGTTGGTTTGCTTGGACCGAACGGGGCCGGAAAAACGACAAGCTTTTACATGGTAGTCGGACTGGTTCGAATGGATAAAGGTGAAATTCACTTAGATAATCTTGATCTTTCGGACCTTGCAATGCATGAGCGTGCTCGTCATGGAATTGGTTATTTGCCACAAGAGGCTTCAATTTTTCGTAAATTGAGTATTTCAGATAATATTATGGCGATTCTTGAAACGCGGAAGGATCTTAATAAGCAACAACGTAAAGAGAGACTTCAAGAGTTATTAGAAGACTTTAAAATTACACATATTAAAGATTCTTTGGGGATGAGTGTGTCAGGGGGGGAACGTCGCCGTGCTGAAATCGCTCGAGCATTAGCCGCCGATCCTAAGTTTATGCTCCTTGATGAGCCTTTTGCTGGGGTAGATCCAATTTCTGTAGGTGATATCAAAGATATCATTCGCAATTTAAAAGAACGAGGAATAGGTGTGCTTATTACAGATCATAACGTTCGCGAAACGCTCGCGATTTGTGAGCATGCTTATATAGTTAGTGAAGGATCCGTCATTGCAGAAGGGACCCCAGATCAAGTACTTATGGATGAAACTGTCCGTAAAGTTTATTTAGGTGATGATTTCACAGTTTAAAAAAATAGTGTGATATCTATAAAATAATGTTGTTTTATAGATATTTAGACTGTAAATTAACTCAAACAAATCGTAAGTTTACAATTGACGCAGAAATAATATAAAAATCATTGTAGAATACGATTGATTTTATGTGACGTAGTTCACACTTTTTAATAGAGATTACAAGTGGCTAAACATCAATTAAGTCAGAAGGATATGGGGTATATCACGCTGTTTGCGATCAGTTTATGTGCGACACAAGTACATGCTGAAGATGCAATCGCTCCTCTAGCAATTGACGATACCCAACGTGCACTATCAGCAGAATTACAAAAACCCAAAATCAATTTTAGTTTGGAAAAAAAGACTGTTGAAGATATACCTGAACAGCTTGAAAAGCCACGTTTTAAATTATTCCAATCGAAATCCAAAATCTCGAAAGAGCAAGTGAAAGAACAGGTTCTTGTTCCTAAAGTTATTGAACAAGTTCCTGATTTAGACGACATAGTCGAAAATGAAATTGCTCAAGTTAACACTATACCTTTATCTAATTCGCAGTCTCAGAATGAGTCGAAGGAAAAGACTCAAAAGAAATCTTTCTTTGCATTTGTTAAGCGTGAAAAAGCGGCATCTGAACCAAAAGTATTGCTGCCAAAGGTAAAGCAGGATATTGAAGAGGCTTCAGCTCCAAATGTTCTAAAACCTACTATTTCATCTACTGTACAACCCGCTACTAAAGACACTCGTCAGGTTTTAAAACCGCTTAAACCAAAGATCCAAAATCAACTAACAGAATCTTTAATTGACGCGCAACACGCAAAATTACTAGAAAATGAAACATCGGTTTCAGAAGACAAAACAGAAAAACCAAAAAGTAAACTCTTTACATTTATTGGGAATATAGGCAAAGATAAAACTAAGTTGGATGAGGGTCATCACCAAGCTACTGGCAATGTTTCAAATACAAAAGTTTTGACACCTACTTTACAAAAATCGGTGAGTGAATCTTCATTGAAAGTGTCTAGTACACCAAAACCGAAGATTGTTAATGATCAACAAATCAACAGCCAAAACAACTTGCTACAAGCTCCACCTTCAACTGTAGCGAAAGTTGAACATCGTCAAAGTCTTGTATCTAAAGCCAAAGCTTTTTGGCCTTTTAAATCAGGTTCTCATAATAAGTTAGAAACACAGAATGTAATTGAGCGTCCAAACTTGATCGTTCAGCAACCGACTAGTGCTTTGGCTGTAAATAAACCTACAATTGTTTATTCAAAACCAATAGAGCAGAAAGCGAAAATATCTGAACAATCGCAGTCGATTAAGCCAGTTGTAAATATTAAGCCTAAAGCTGATCAAGTCGTCTCTGAACAAAAATACAATACGGTGAATGCTGAACCTCAAGCAAAGAAAAAATTCAGTTTAACTGCATTAAAATCAAATATGGATCAGTTTTTTAAACCTAAAGCTGATGATGACTTTAGACAAGTTAAGTTAAATGAACTGAGTGATTTTAGCTTTGATCCTAAACAGGTCGAACAATTGCCTGTGATAACGACACAAGCTTCGCCTAGTGCTCCAGTATCTTTGATGCCACTTGTGAATGGTACGGCTGATAAACAAACGTTAAGCTTATACGATGCGATTAAGATTGCAGTAGCTAGACATCCTGAAGTGACACAAAGTGTTTCTTCACTCGCATCACAAAATGCATTTATTGATGTTGCTAAAGCCGGTTATTACCCACAGTTGAGTGCAGGTGTTTCAACTGGAGATATGACTTCAGGAGAAAGAGGGCGTCAATTATTTAATGTCAATGCGACACAACTACTTTTTGACTTTGGTAAACAAAAATCACTAGTTAGTACAGAAGAAGCCAAGTTGCAGTTTAGCCAAGCTCAAGTTCTTGTCACAATTGACCAAATTGCTCTTGAAGTGGCTTCTGCCATCGTGAATATTAAGCGATATGAAGAAATTACACGTATTGCACGTGAGCAAATTGCTGGTATATCACGAATCCGAGAAATTGCTAATTTACGTGCAGAGGCAGGTATCAGCAGTCAGGCCGATCCAATCCAAGCGCAATCATATTATGAATCTGCACAATCAAATTTAATTCTGCAAGAAACACAGCTCAATGTATTTAAACAACGTCTTAGAACTTTGATGGGAACAGATATATCAAAATATAACTGGGAGATACCTGAGAGTTTAATTAAGGCTTCAGATATTTATTCAGAGCCAAAGTTTAACGAAATTCCGAAAATGATGGCTGCCAAAGCTGAAGTTGATGTTGCAGAATTGGAAAAAAAACAAACTCAATTGAGTCGTTATCCTACGTTAAATGTTAAAGGTACATTGAGTCAAGCAGTCAACGGACGTAATCCGAATAACAATCAAGACGATGGAACAGATAGTTCTATTATGCTTGAAGCAAATAGTACTTTCTTCCAAGGTGGTGCAATTAGTTCACGCAGTCGTGCGGCATCGTTTGCAGAAGAAGCTGCTAAAGCAAAAGTAAATGCAGTTTATTTAGAAACAATTGATGAAATTCGTCGTGCTCAAGAACAAGTTGAAAATAAACAGCGACAAATGAAAGTATTAATTGATCAACAAGCGACATCAGTCAGAACAAAAGAGTTATATCAAGAACAATATAAACTTGGCACTCGTACAGCTGTTGATCTTTTAAATGCTGAACAAGCGATTCACCGTTCAAATTCAGATATTGAAACGGCACGTTATGATATTTATGAAAACTTAGTTCAATATATTGCCGCTTCTGGTAAGAGCCGCGATGTATATCAACTTAATAATTTGACCATTCAAGGGGTAGAATTGAAACCATGAATACAAGAATAAATTATCAACCATGGTTACAAGGTGTCCTGACGGTTGCACGTCATTATCGAATTGAAACCTCTGCTGAACGTATTCGCTTAGAACTAAACTGGAATCAGAACCAGTCAGTCGATGACATCTTGGCAATTATGACACGCCAAGTAGGTTTGCATGTCCGTAAAGTGGATTTTAGCCCCGATATTTTAAATCCGTGGCGTTTACCGGTATTGGTCGGATTTAAAGATGGGCAAGTTGGGGTCATTGATCGTGCAGATGCACGAGGTAACGCAAGTGTTCAACTGAGCGGTGATGAAGGGTTAGCACAGACATTTTCAGTAGATACATTGTTAGATGTCATCGACTCAGTCTATATTTTAAGACCAGAAACCTCAGTACCTGATGCGCGTATTGACGAATACATTAAACCGTACGAAAAAAATTGGTTTTGGGAAATTGTATTACGCGATTGGAAACGCTATATCGATATTATGTTTGCATCATTGCTTGCAAACGTATTAGCACTCGCGACAATCGTATTCTCGATGAATGTGTATGACCGCGTTATTCCAGCACAATCTATTCCAACCTTGTGGGTACTGGCAGGTGGTGTATTACTTGCTGCAATCTTTGAATTCGCATTGAAATACTCACGATTAATTCTTTCAGATATGATTGGTAAGCGTGCGGATTTAAGAGTCTCAGATCGGGTCTTTGGTCATGCTTTACGTATTAAAAATAGTGAACGATCTAAATCCACGGGAACGTTTATTTCACAAATTCGTGAATTAGAAGGTGTGCGTGAGCTTGTAACATCTACAACAATTACCGCCTTTGCTGATTTACCATTCTTCTTCCTGTTTCTTGGTATTTTTTGGCTTATTGGTGGCAATCTTTTCTGGGTAATTTTGGTGGTTGTACCGCTGATGATTATTCCAGGGCTTTTGGCGCAAAAAAAATTAGCGCAATTGGCTAAAGAGGGTATGCGTGAGTCATCAATACGAAATGCGATTCTCGTTGAAGCTGTTCAAGGTATTGAAGATATTAAACTGCTACGTGCAGAGTCTCGCTTTCAAAATCAGTGGAATCACATGAATGATGTTTCAGCTTCTATCAGCATGAAACAACGTAAAATTGTAGGCGTATTGAATCTTTGGACACAAAAATTACAGGGATTGACCTTTGCAATTGTAGTATTGGTGGGTTGTTTTGCGGTAATGGATGGAGAAATGACCACCGGTGCGTTGGTGGCATGTTCGATTCTATCATCACGTATGTTAGCGCCAATTGCACAGGTTACAGGTGTTCTTGGTCGTTATCAGCAAGCTAAAACAGCGAAAGAAAGTCTTGATGAATTAATGAGTAAACAGGTTGACCATCCTGAGCGTTCACAATTGATTCAGCGATCAGTACTTGATGGTCATTATGAATTAAATGGTGTGGTCTTTAAATACGGCGAAGAAGATCCTAAACCAAGTGTCGTTATTCCTAAACTTGAAATTAAACCAGGTGAAAAAATTGCGATTCTTGGGCGTAACGGTGCAGGTAAATCGACCATTCTTCAATTACTTTCAGGTATGCAAACTGCAGTTCAAGGTAAGGTTCAATTAGATAATATTGATATTACCTTGTTAGATCCATCGGACGTTCGTCGTGACGTAGGTTTGTTGAATCAAAATGCGCACCTATTCTTTGGTACAGTCAGAGAAAATTTAACGTTAGGTGCACCCTTAGCTACCGATGATGATTTATTAAAAGCACTTGCTGTAACCGGTGCACTTAACTTCATTCAAGAAAAGAAAGAAGGATTGGATCATATTATTTTAGAAGGTGGTGTCGGCTTCTCAGGTGGACAACGTCAGGCACTTTTATTGTCAAGACTCCTCATTTGTCAGCCAAATATTCTGTTGTTAGATGAACCTACAGCTGCGATTGATGATGTATCTGAAAAACAATTAATTGATCATATGAAGAACTGGCTTGGACATCGCACATTGGTTGTGGCAACCCACCGCCGTGCAGTATTAGAGTTAGTGGATCGTATTATTGTGGTGAATGATGGTCGTATCGTTATGGATGGCCCACGTGATCAAATTTTAAATAATTCTGGCCAGCAACAAGCAAATTCAGGGGCTAAATCATGAGCGAAGAATTAAAACAACAACGTTCATTAAAAGTGTCTCAGTTAGAGCCACCATTACCGAAGGTCAGTATTACGATTTGGATTATTGGTCTGGGTTTGCTTGCACTCATTATTTGGGCAGCTATTTTCAAACTTGAAGAAGTTTCTAATGGTACAGGTAAAGTGGTTCCAACTTCTAAGGAACAAGTGATTCAATCTTTAGAGGGCGGGATTCTAACCAAACTTGAAGTTAAAGAAGGTGATATTGTTGAAAAAGGGCAAACCCTTGCTCAACTTGATCCGACACGATTTGCTTCAAATGTGGGTGAATCAGAATCGTTACTACTGTCATCGCAAGCAACAGCTGCGCGTTTACGTGCGGAAGTGAATGGTGGTCCACTGGTATTTCCAGAATCAGTTCAAAAAATTCCAAAATTGGTTGCTGAGGAAACTCAGCTTTATCGTTCTAGACGTGCCAATATGGAAGAATCCATTGCTGGCTTAACGCAAGCACTTACGTTAGTTCAGCAAGAATTGAGAATGACAGAACCGCTTGTTGCCAAAGGTGCTGCGAGTGAAGTTGAAGTTTTACGTTTAAAACGTCAAGCAAATGAATTGACCAACCAAATTAACGATATTCGTAACCAGTACTATGTTCAGGCACGTGAAGAATTATCTAAGGCGAGCACGGATGTCGAAACTCAACAACAAGTGATCAAAGGTAAATCGGATAGTCTGAATCGTACAATCTTTAAAGCACCAGTCCGCGGTGTAGTGAAAGAAATTGATGTGATGACTTTGGGTGGAGTTATTCCTCAGAATGGTAAGTTGATGACCATTGTTCCATTGGATGAACAACTTTTAATTGAGGCGCGAATTTCACCGCGTGATATTGCATTTATTCATCCTGGACAGGAAGCTTTAGTTAAAATCACTGCGTACGATTATTCAATTTACGGTGGCTTAAAAGGAGAGGTAACAGTCATTTCTCCTGATACGCTACGTGATGAAGTTAAACAAGATCAGTTTTATTATCGTGTGTATATTCGTACTGATTCAGACAAGCTTTATAACAAAGCTGGGCAAGCTTTCCCAATCACGCCGGGTATGGTATCAACGGTTGATATTAAGACAGGTCAAAAAACGATTCTTGAATACCTGTTGAAACCATTCAATAAGGCGAAGGAAGCGTTACGCGAACGATAATCTTTATTTTTCAGTCTGTTTAAAACCCAATCAATGATCTTTTGATTGGGTTTTTTAATATGATTGAATCACGCATAATGTATTTGAGTTCAATTGTTGTAATTTACCATGCCATTTACTCTTGCTCAGACTTATATCTATGAAGAAGATATTAAGAAAAGCCGTTTTCAGGCGATCACCGCACCTGTGGAAAATGAACAGGATGTAAAAGAGTTTTTAAACCAGTATTTTGATGCCTCGACGACCCATCAATGCTGGGCATGGAAAATTGGGCAGCAAGTCCGTTTTAATGATGATGGAGAACCTTCAGGAACAGCTGGAAGACCCATACTTGCAACGATTGAAGGGAATGAGCTCACTAATATTATTGTATTGGTAAACCGCTGGTATGGTGGTATCAAACTCGGAACTGGAGGCTTGGTACGAGCATACGGAGGTGTAGCAGGGCAATGCTTATTACAGGTCGAAAAAATTGAACTCATCGAAAAGAAAACTGTAAATTTTAAATGCCAATTTAATGAGTGGTCGATTTTTCAATACGAGCTAAATCAACAAAAAATTGAATATATTGAAGAATATGTTGACTCTGGAGTATTGATTACTGCACGTATGCAAATTCATGAAATTGAGCCGTTTAAACTGAAAATCCAAGATGTTACTCGTGGACGTGAACAATTGAATATAGAGGATGTCGAACGTGACGGAACATGATCCTTTACTCAAGTATCGAGAACAACATAAACATCGTTTGAATTACATGCCTTGGTTATATTGGTCACTCAAGGCAAAGCATCGTGAATGGGCTGAAGCTTGGCAAAAAGATTATCAAGCCTATTTAATGGACATGGAGACTGTTGAAATTGGAGAAAATTGTTTCATTTCCCCTTTAGCCCATATTTTTGCTGAGCGTGGTCGGAAGATCATTATTGGAGATAATACTTTTATTGCCGCGGATTGTACCTTGCATGGTCCTTTAGAAATTGGGTCTGAAGTCGCCGTTAATCATCATTGTATTTTAGATGGTGGACGCGTTGGGATTAAGATTCATGACCAAGTACGGATCGCAGCTTATTGTCATCTTTATGCATTTGACCATGGCATGAGTTTAGATCAACCTATTTACCAGCAAGGAGTACGCTCAAAAGGCATTGAGATTCATCGTGATGTTTGGTTAGGGGCGCATGTGGGCATTAAAGATGGCGTGACCATACATGAACAGGTGATTGTAGGTATGAATAGTATGGTTACTAAGGATATTCAGGCAAGAGAAGTTGTTGCAGGGAATCCAGCTCAATTTATACGAATGCGTGAATAATTCGTAACGCGAAAGATTGAATTAAATTACATAAACCATGTTCATTTGCCCGAAAGCTATGATAGTTTAAAGAAAAGAACAATCAGACATCATGTCAAAGTGAGGCAATCATGAACCGTGTAATTGCGTGTATTGATTCATCCCCATGTATTCATGCCTTAGCTGAAGCAGCAGCCTGGATTGCGGATCGAACTAAACGTGAGTTAGTCCTTTTACAGGTTTTAGATTACTATCCTGCAAGTTATCATCTGGGTGAAATTAGTGGTGTGATTGGATTTGAAAGCAATGCGATGCTCTTAAAAGAACTCGCGGAATTAGAACAAAAACAAAGTGAATTAGCTTTAGATTATAGTAATAATCTTCTTTCACATATTTCAGAAGTGATTGAAGAAAAATATGGTATTACGCCGATAAAAATTCAAGAAAAAGGCGATTTCCTCGAACAGAGTTTCAATGTTTTAAATGAAAATGATATTGCGATTATTGGTCGAGTAGGTGAGCGCTCCGCGGAAAAACACAAAAGCTTAGGGAGTAATGTAGAGAATTTTATTCGTGGTGCTCGTTGTACGGTTTTAACTGTTGGTGAAACCTTTAAGCCACCAACACGTTTTATTTTCGCCTATGAAGATTCTCAGACTTGTAAAGAAATGATGCATCGTGTTGCTAAAAGTGATTTATTAAGAACACTTCAGTGTCATTTGCTTTATGTGGGTGATCATCCCGAAATTCTTGATATCCCAGCTCAGTATTTACGTGAAGCTGGATTGGATGTGGTTGTTGAATACCGTTTTGGAGATGTCGCTGAGAATATTTTAGATTATCAGCAACAACATCAAATTCAATTAATTGTGCTAGGCGCTTATAGTCGCAGTAAAGTAAAACAATTTTTCTTGGGCAGTATTACGACCAATATATTTAGAAATTCAGTCGTTCCATTGTTGGTTGCTAAATGATCAATCAATTTTGATTAATTTTACTTGATAAATATTGGTTCAACTTTACTGGTAGAAGGTGGATAAATTTTTAGAACAGTAGGGTTTTATGGTTTGATTATTTTATAATCTTTTGATTAAAGCTTATGAAAATCAGGTGTTTGCCATAATATTTTATTTTTATCCACAGGAATACAAACAGGAATCGGGGATAACTTTTTCAGGGCTTTAGTGCAAAAAAAAGGAGTATTCAAATTGATGAATACTCCTTTAAGTGATACTAATGACTAGTATTAAGATTTATTTGACAATCGCCAGTGCAAAACCATCATGTCCTTTACTGCCGACGGTTTGTAAGGCTGTACTCGACAATAGTCGAGGATGATTCTGCATAAGGCGGTACATTTCACGAATACCTTCGATGCTTGGTTTGACATTTTTTTCATCCAAAATATCACCAGCGCGAATCACATTATCTAAAAAAATAATGGTACCTGAGCGTGAAAATTTAAGTGATAGTTCTAAATACTCTGGGTAACTTTGTTTATCAGCATCAATAAATATAAAGTCAAATGGCTCAAAATTTTCAGGTAAAGATTTGAGAATATCCGCAGCGCGACCAACTTTTAATTCAACCGTTTGCTTTAATTTCGCATTGTCGATATTTTCTTGACCGAGTGCTGCATGTGTATCACGACCTTCGATCGTGAGAATATATCCATCGTCAGGAAGGGCTCTTGCTAGCCACATGGTGCTATAAGCCGCAAAGGTTCCAAGCTCTAACACACGCTTACACTGATTCATTTGAATCAACATTTGTAATAACATGCCTTGGTTAGCAGCAACTGCTAGATGGTCAGGAAAACCCTTATCAGCTGTATTTTGTAGAGTCTGAGTTAAAATTGGATCTTCTGGCATCAGATGAGATTCAATATAAGCATCAATATCTGACCATTGTTGTTGCATAACTGAGTACCTTTAGGGAGTTCAGTGCATTGTAATCGTTTCGAGTGAATGTGCAAATTTCTGATGCTTTGATGCTGAAAAATCAGTCAAAAAAAAAGAGGTCAAAGACCTCTTAATTAAATGTGATCATCTAAAATTAGTAATGGCATAAAGATGTATTTCGAGTCAGATCGGGTCCCCAAGTTCGGTAACCTTGAGTATCAATATGTATTTGACCAGTCGCATACAAACCTAAGCCCATATTTAAGCTTTGACCATAATTTTGCCAAAATTGGCACAATTTAAATTTAGAATTTTCGATGAATGCATAATCTTCAGCCTGAGGAAATTCAGGACCGATTCTGAAATCAATGGCTGAGTTATACAAGTGTCGAGACGAACCTGCGCCACCAGCACACTGATTTAATGGAAGGTCACGATATACAGATGTAACCTCAAAATCAGTTAAAATCCTTGCTGCAACGAGATATTTAAATACTTTCAGTGTTGGTAACTGATTCGACCATAGCTCACGGTTTGGAACCATATATTCAGATTTACCACATTTCTGCCAAGCACGTGCTGATTTAAATAATTCAAAACTTGGGATAATATTGCCAACATTATTACGTTCTAAGTATTGTTCATATTCTCGTGCTTGAGCTTGGTTATTACCTTGCATCAGCCAAACACGATAAGAATTCGGCATGACTTTTGGTCGCGCTGGACGTTCATAGGTTATTTTTTCTTGTGGAATATATATGCGTTGACCATCATTGATGACGATTGATCGTCCTTTTTGAGGGGAGGACGTACATCCAATCAATATCAACGATATTGCACTGATTGAGCACAAGCCCTTCAAAATTAATTTCATTATAAATAAATTTTACTAAAGCAAATAAGTTTCTATTTTATGCTAATTGATTATCAAGAATGCGTATAAATTGCAAATAAATGTACCAATTGGGTATAAAAAAGATCAGCCGAAGCTGATCTCTCATTGATTATTTTTCTAAATATTGCAATTTGTTTGGTTTGCCATTCCATTCTTCACGGTCAGCTGGTTGATCACCAATCTGAGTAATGTTTGGCCATTTTTCAGCAAGTTCAGCATTAAGTTCGATAAAGACTTCTTGACCTTCTGGCAGTTCATCTTCCGAGAAAATGGCATTAGCAGGGCATTCAGGCTCACATAACGCGCAGTCAATACACTCATCTGGATTAATGACTAGAAAGTTTGGACCTTCATAGAAACAGTCAACTGGGCAAACTTCTACGCAGTCTTGATACTTACATTTTATACAATTTTCAGTGACAACAAAGGTCATGGCGTCAGCTACCTAAAAAATATGGTTCTAATAACGAATGCTGTATTTTAGGCAAATTGAACGAAACTAACAATTCCTTTTCTTGATATTTAATATAGGGGATGCTACTAAATCAGTAATATTTATGATGAGATCGTACTAATTTGCAAATTCTCAGGCATTCTGCCTCTGATTTCAAAAATCGTGAATACCTAGATTCTTAAATGAAGTGCATCTGAGATTAAAGTATTGGAAGGAGGCAGGATGAGCTAGCTTTTGCTTTCGGCCGACCAAAGTCAAAATTGCATCATGAACAATAATCATTTTATCTAAGAATAAAGATATCAGATGTATACATGATTACGTGAAGGATTTTCTAAACGTTATATCGCTTGGAAACTGAAGACGCCATTGTTCAAAACCTAAAAGAATCTCTTGTGAAATATGGGCACAAGTCATTTCTTATCTTCATCTTCAATGGAGTCCTGAACAGATCGCTTCTCGTGTTTCAGTCAGTTTGCATTCAATGTATCGCTCTATTCAGCAGGATAAAATAAGGTGGCACATTAAAATCGGTGGCTATTCAGAAGAAGTTTGCCAAATAACAATCCGTCTACTTGAGCTGATCAGAGATCAGCTCAAGACGAGCACCGCAGATAATGGTAAGGAGTCCAGCCTGCATGAGTATACTGCTCAAGAATTAGACATAGACTGGTAGTTTGCTGATCCTTATAGTGCTTGGCAACAAAGCCGACCGTAGTTATGTTGGTCGTATTGAGCGTGGAGAAGTAATCATGACGCTTGAAAAGCATCATAAGATTGCTGAACTACTCAGGCTTAACCCTCCCGTGTTATTGCAAACCTTAGACTTTAATCATCATCATTTTTTTTCTCGAATTTCGAAAGTATCCTTTAGAGAAAGAGCAACAGTTGCCTTACCTCCAAAGAATGATGCCATTAAAATTAAAACGATATATAGAGCAGTTAAAAGTAGCTTATAATTAATATAGTCATTCTTATTGATCTGATGGTTAGAAATAAACTGATTCAGAAAGAGTATTTCAAAAATGATCACACTTACATAAATTAATGCAGCTAAGATAAATATTGTTACAGCAACTAACTTAATATTCTTAATCGTTTTTTCTCTGCAAATATATTCTAAATGTGCTTGATTGTTTGCAACTATCTGTCTAATAAAAAAATAACTGTAATTTAAATCTGAAAAAACTTTCCTAAAATTCCATAAGTGTTTTATTCGTTCATTAAATAAGCTGTAGTGAAATTTCGTTGTCCCTAAAAAGCTATTCGTCGCATATTGAAATTGCACAGGGTGTATTAATTTTCTTTTGAATTTATCACATGACTCCAAGTAATTATCCAATTCCAATTTATCTTTTTTAAAATTTTTCTTTGTTAACTCAAGACGAAATCTCGGTGAAAATATCCACTTAAATGCTACCCCTAAAACTCCTAGACCAACTAGAATCTCTAACAGCCATTTCAACCATTCCATATTTAAGCACCACTACAACGATTTATTCTTAAATCTAAACATATGGATTAACAAACAACCATATATCAAAGGCAGTACAACGACACATTATGTCGTTATACTTTAAGTCTTATAGCTTTTCCTCTTCAAATCCAACACAATATGCTCAAAGAAATTTGAGAGTCATCCACGTGATTACAGGCGAAATTAAAAGCAAAATTGACCAAATTTGGAATGCATTTTGGAGTGGCGGTATTTCCAATCCTTTAGAAGTCATGGAGCAAATGACTTATTTGCTGTTTATTCGCCGACTCGATGAAATTCAGATTACCAAAGAAAGGAAAGCAAACCGTTTAAAAAAAGAAGTTGAGCAACCGATTTTCACCGCAGATCAAGATCATTTACGTTGGTCAAAGTTTATTACTCTGGGTGATGCTGCAACGCTGTATAACACGGTTGCCAATGAAGTTTTTCCGTTTATTAAAAACTTAGGCGCAGAAGACGAAACCACCTATAGCCATCACATGAAGGATGCACGTTTTACCATTCCTACAGCTGCGCTACTCACCAAAGTGGTGGATTTGGTTGCCGATGTGCCAATGGATGATAAAGACACCAAGGGTGATATTTACGAATATATGCTTGGCAAAATTGCATCAGCAGGTCAAAACGGTCAATTCCGTACTCCTCGTCATATCATTAAAATGATTGTGGAGCTGATGCAGCCAAAACCAACGGATACCATTTGTGACCCTGCTTGTGGTACAGCAGGCTTTTTAGTTGCTGCAAGTGAATACTTAAACGATCATTACGCTACTGAAATTTTTGCCAATCCTGAAGCAGCGAAACGCTTTAGCTCCGACACTTTCTTTGGTTATGACTTTGACAGTACCATGCTTCGTATTGGTTCAATGAACATGATGCTGCACGGTGTAGAAAACCCAAGTATTGAAAACCGTGATTCATTAAGTGAAGCGCATTCACATATTGCTGAAAAATACAGTCTGATTCTTGCCAATCCTCCATTTAAAGGAAGTCTTGATGAAGAGTCATGTGCAAGGAACCTTCAGGCGGTAGTAAAAACTAAAAAAACCGAATTACTGTTTTTAGCTTTGATCTTACGTTTACTTAAAACAGGGGGTCGTACAGCAGTAATTGTTCCAGATGGTGTGTTATTTGGATCATCAACGGCACATAAAACGTTGCGTCAAAATATTGTAGAAAAGCAAAAGCTTGAAGCCATTATTTCGATGCCTTCAGGTGTATTTAAGCCGTATGCTGGGGTTTCAACTGCAATTATGATTTTTACCAAAACCATGTCGGGCGGTACGGACAAAGTTTGGTTTTATGATATGCAGGCAGATGGTTATTCGTTGGATGATAAGCGTAATGAACTCGATGCGTCTAAGCACGAAAATAACAACATTCCTGACATTATTGCGCGTTTTAAAAACCTAGAAGCGGAAAGCTCTCGTCAAGCCACTGAGCAAAGCTTTATGGTGGATAAAGCGGATATTGCTGCCAATGGTTATGACTTGTCGATTAACCGTTATAAAGAAGTGGTTTATGAGCAAGTGGAATATGAAGCACCAAGTAAGATTTTGGCAGATTTAGAACGACTTGAGCAGGATATTTTAAAAGGAATGGCTACGCTTAAGGAGATGCTTAAGTGAGTTTGGTTTTTAAAGAGTTAGGGGATTTAGTTGATTTCAAAGGTGGTGGTACACCTAGTAGAAATGTTGAAGAATATTGGGACAATTCGATTCCATGGGCGACAGTCAAAGATTTAAACGAAGGTATTACTTTGACAGAAACTCAAGAGTTTATTAGTGAGTTAGGTTTAAAAAATAGTGCATCTAATTTGATCACCAAAGGCACAATAATTATTCCAACACGAATGGCTTTAGGTAAGGTTGTGATTTCAGAAATTGATGTTGCAATTAATCAAGATCTGAAAGCTATATCTGTTAATGATAAAGAAAAGTTAGATGTAAAATATCTTTTACGTTTCTTAGAGTCGAATAAAGAAAATATTGCTTCTATGGGCAAAGGAGCAACTGTTAAAGGTATTACTTTAGATCAATTAAAAGCTATCAAAGTTCCACTCCCACCACTTGCAGAACAACGCCGAATTGCCTCTATTTTAGATCAAGCGGATGAGTTGCGCCAAAAACGTCAGCAAGCGATTGAAAAGTTAGATCAGCTTTTACAAGCCACCTTTATTGATATGTTTGGTGATCCTGTCAGTAATCCTAAAGGGTGGGTATCTTCAACATTAGGTGAGCAATGTGAAGTAGGAACAGGATCAACCCCATCAAGACAAAATGCAGATTATTTTGAGGGTAATATTCCTTGGGTTAAATCAACTGAAGTTAATTGGGGAACAATTACCTATACCAGTGAAACGATTAGTGAAGATGGAAAAAATAGTGCTCGTTTAAAAATGTATCCTAAAGGTTCTATTATTTTAGCTCTTTATGGTCAAGGTATCACTAGAGGGAAATCAGCTTTATTAGGAATCGAAGCAACATTAAACCAAGCTTGTGCTGCTTTAATAGCTAAAGAATCCATTAGTAATTATTTTGTTTTTAGTTTTCTGAGATTTTCTTACGAAAATTTAAGGAATCAAGCTCGTGGTGGAAATCAGGAAAACTTAAATCTAAATATTGTTAAAAGTTTCCCAATTTATTTGCCACCAAATGAGTTACAGGAAAAATGGTCTAAAATTGCTTTAAGCATTGAAGATCAAAAGAAAAAGCTTTATAAACAACTTGATATTAAAAATCAATTATTTAGCGCATTACAAAACCAAGCATTTAACGGCACTTTATAAAATTAAATCTAAAAATTATGAAATGGTATTCCGAGGAATACCATTTCATAATTAAACTTAACTAGAGAACCCATTGATTAAAATAAGCACATTATTTGGTTTTAATTTAATCAGAATGTACTTTTAAGAATTGATATAAAAATAGCATTGATATTTAATGAGTTTTTAAAATGTATAAAACTGTATGATTTATAATATTCGATCTTTTTTGACAAAACTATTTGGATGGTTAACATTTATATCAGGAACTGTTCTAGCAATATGTTTCTGGCAGCTCGATTATGTAGGTGTAAAAATACAATACGTTTTAATCCCTACATTTGTTGTCTCAATTCTAATATGGTGGTTTATACACCCAGATAAAAATAACAATGAAAACTGAAAGAATTATTTCTCCACCAAAAAAAGAATGGGAGCGATTACGTCAGCCTTTGGAAATTGGAGAACAAGAATTTATCGAGTATTTGGACGAACATTTACCAAGAGATTGGGAAATCTATATCCAACCACATTTAAATGGTCTTTGCCCTGATGTTGTTATTCTTCATCCTAAAATTGGAATTGGCGTATTTGAAGTAAAAAATTGGAATTTTTCTGCCATGCAATATGGTATTGAAACCAAAAATAATGGAAAAGTTCATCTCTATGCAATCAATCAGCAAGGAGAAAAAATATCCTATATTAAGAAAAATCCTGTAGATCAATTACTTCTATATCGTAAAGAAATTATGGACTTATATTGTCCAATTTTAAGCAAACCCAAACATTCGATAGTTGTCTCATGTGGGCTAGTATTGCCGTCTGCAACACAAGAACGTGTGGAAAGTTTATTTAAACCGATATTTCAAAGTCGAAATAGAAAAGTGTTTACACTAAGCAGTGATGGTAAACATAATAGCTATATCATCTTTTCAAAAGAAAGTTTTACAAAAAATCTAGCTGAGAACTTTCCTTCAGGTATAAATCGAATATCATCAAATTACATGAATCCTGTGATTGCACAACAATTAAGAGTTTGGCTCATTGAACCTGAGTCAAGTAAAGAGCAACGAGAGCCTTTAAAATATAATTTACAACAACAAAAATTTATAACTGAACGAACTGAGTCTGGATTTCGGCGTTTGAAAGGACCCGCAGGTTCGGGGAAATCTGTCGTTGTTGCAGGTCGTGCAGCGAATTTGTTAAGAGAACAGAAGTCCGTATTAATCGTGACCTTTAATATTACATTAATGAATTACTTGCAGGATTTGGCTGTTAGGGAATATCCAAAAATTAGATCAGATGCAACATGGATAAATTTCCACTATCTCTGTAGAAGATTGTGTTATGACGCAAGTCTGGATACAGAGTATTCTGAATTATTTCGACATGCAAAAGAGCAAGGATTAAACTTTCCCGATAATGATCAAATTTGTGATGTTGTCAATCAAGCGATAGATATCAGTGAGCCTGAAAAATACGACGCAATCTTGGTGGATGAAGGACAAGATTTTAATCCTAAATGGTGGGATATTTTGAAGAAATTATTAGCTGATGGCGGAGAAATGCTGTTATGTGCTGATACAACCCAAGACATCTATTCATCTGCAGATTTATGGACAGATGATGTGATGAAAAATGCAGGATTTAGAGGTGCTTGGGCTGAATTAAAACAAACCTATCGATTACCAGATAATTTAATTCCCCTCGCAAATAAATTTGCAGAAATGTTCTTACCACAAGAGAAAGTGATTAAATCAGAATCGAAACCATCACAACAGGATTCATTTGATTTTGGAACAATTGAAGAGTCAACATTGATTTGGGAAAATGTTCAATCTATAGATTCATCTACCTTTTTAAATGTATTCAATAAATTCAGAAATGAGGTTGTAAAACTTCAACTCGGTCATTCAGATATTACAATTCTTGTTCAAACACATGAAGCTGGTATGAGTATTTGCCAAGCTTTAGATCAGCTCAATTTAAAATATATCGATATTTTTTCAAAAGATCCAACTGAATCTCGTCAAAAAAAAATGTGGTTTTTTAAAGGTGATACAAGAATAAAAGTTTGTACTGTACATAGTTTCAAAGGATGGGAAGCTAAAGCACTTTTAGTGGTTTGGGATCAAATGTATTTGGATAAAGAATATGCTCTATTTTACACAGCAATTACTCGATTAAAGTCTGGTCGAAGTAGCATTTTATACGTAGCTAATGCAGAACCAAGCCTGATTGAGTATAGTAAAATATGGAACTCTTTAAATGATTCATAAACTTTTAGAGTCTAAATTATTTGTTTGCTGAGTAAATTTAATACATGTAAGAACATGCGCTAGGTGAAATTATTATTTGATTATACTTTAGATAATTAAATATTAAATCAGTCACTTAATTCAGCTATATTATAGAAATAAAATATATTTAAAAATATTACTTGAGGGAATAATGAGCAACTTTCAGTTTTTAGAACCTGAATTTAAAAGCTTAGCAGCAACTGCCAAAGAAGCCGAAAAGCTCACGTACATATCTCCTCAATTTGCCCTTGCCGCAGCTCGTACATCACTTGAAAACCTTGTACTGTGGCTGTATCAATACGACAAAAAACTAAACCAACCTTATGATCCATCCCTATATAACTTAATCAATGACCTCAGATTTAAAGACCTCATTCCGCCTTATATTTGGGATAAAATGGACAACATCCGCATGGTCGGCAACAGTGCCGTACATGGGAAAAAGTTCAAAGAACTCACCACCGAAGAAACCGTTAAACACATCAGCCATTTATACCTGATGTATGTCTGGTTTGAACGAAATTATGGATCACCATCTAAAGACCGTTCACAGCCGCATATTTTTAAAACTGAGCTGATTCCAAACGCTGACAACACCCAGCAAATCACCGCCAACCAAGAACAACTACAGAAAGAAACCGAAGCCCAAGAAAAAAAAATTGCAGAACAACATAAAGCCCTACGTGAACGTGAACAAAAACTCTTTGAACTTTCGGCAAGTTTAGAAGAACGTGAAAAAATCCTCGCCAATATTGATGCAAAACTTGCCCAAAAACGTGCCGAAGTCGAACAAGCCAAAATTGCTAACAGTAAAATCGAAGATCATACTGACTATAAAGAAGACGAAGCCCGTAAGTTTAAAATTGACCTCATGCTTGAAGAGGCAGGTTGGGACATTGGCACAACGGTGCGTGAAGAAGTTACTGTTACAGGTATGCCAAGCCCATCGGGTAAAGGTGCTGTCGACTATGTGCTGTATGATGCTAATGGCTTGCCTTTGGCTGTGGTTGAAGCTAAACGTACATCAACTGATCCTGATATAGGACAACAACAAGCCAAACTCTATGCCGATTGTTTAGAACAACAAACAGGACAACGCCCTGTCATTTTCTATACCAATGGCTACAAAACCCGAATTTGGAATGATGTAGAAGGTGGTCCACCACGTTTAGTACATGGCTTCTATACTCAAGCAGAACTCAAACGTCTGATCGAAAGACGTAAGAATAATCCTGATTTAAGTAGCTTCCCGATCAATACGGACATTGTCGAGCGTTACTATCAAACACGTGCCATTAAAGCCATGCTTGCAGCCTACCAACGTAAAGAGCGTGCAGGCTTACTGATTATGGCAACAGGCACAGGTAAAACGCGTACCGCCATTGCACTGGTCGATGTATTGATGAAAGCCAATGTGGTGCAAAAAGCATTATTTCTTGCAGATCGTACTTCATTAGTCAATCAGGCGCACAACGCGTTTAAAGCCAATTTAAAAGATGCCTCATTCGTCAATTTACTTGATGATAAGAATCAAGTCGGTCGAGTCTATTTCTCTACCTATCAAACTATGATGGGCTTGATTGATGAAAAAAATGCCGATGGTACACGCCAATTTGGTACAGGTATGTTTGATCTAATTATTGTTGATGAAGCACACCGTAGCGTTTACCAAAAGTTTGGTGAGATTTTTAAATACTTCGATAGCTTGCTTGTCGGTTTAACCGCAACCCCACGAGATGAAGTGGATCGTGATACATACGCACTCTTTGGTTTAGAAAGTGGTGTACCAACCGATTACTATGATCTTGATCAAGCCATTGCCGATGGTTATCTCGTGCCACCGAAAGCCTATTCAGTTCCGCTTAAATTTATGCGTGAAGGCGTCAAATATGACGAACTCTCTGAAGAAGAAAAACAACATTGGGACAGTCTAAATTGGGGCGATGAAGATGCGCCTGAAGAAGTATCAGCATCCAAGATTAATAAAGAGCTATTTATCTCAGGTACAGTTGATCTAATGCTGAAACACTTGATGGAAAATGGGATAAAGACCGAAGGCGGTGATCGTCTAGGTAAAACCATTATCTTTGCTGTGAATCAAAAACATGCACAATTTATTGCTGACCGCTTCAATGCCAACTATCCGCAATATGATGGTAAGTTCGCTCGTGTAATTACCCATGCCACTAAGTATCCACAAAGCCTGATTGATGACTTTAGTAAAAAGGATTTACCTGAACCGCAAATCGCCATATCAGTGGATATGCTGGATACAGGGATAGATGTGCCTGAAGTGGTCAATCTCGTGTTCTTTAAAGCAGTGCGTTCTAAAGTAAAGTTCATGCAGATGATTGGGCGTGGTACACGACTCTGCAAAGAATTGTTTAGCCCTGAAGATGATAAAAAAGAATTTTATATCTTTGACTACTGTTCTAACTTTGAATACTTCAATGAAAATCCAGATGGTGCGCCTGTTGCTACCACTGAACCACTCGGGCAACGCCTGTTTAAGGCTCGTTTGAATATCTTAAGTCTGCTCAATGCGAAGGATGATGCCACCGAAGAGCTGAAAGCTGTACAGCAGGATATACGTCAAAGTTTACAGACTGAAGTGAAGTCAATGAACAATGATAATTTCATTGTGAAGTCTGAACTTGAGCATGTAGAACATTTCAAAAATGATGATGCTTGGAACAATTTAGATGACCTTGCCATTGGTACATTACGAGAACACATCTCTAAACTACCGAATCAGCTTGAGCCTGAAACTTTAGAAACTAAACTATTTGATCTGTTGTGCTACAACTTAGAACTTGCCGTATTGCATAAGAATAATAAGGCAATGGAGAACTATGCCAATCGAGTGATTGAAATTGCTTCTAAGCTTGAAGGCAAGGAAAATATTCCTGTGGTTGCAGAACAGATCGCACTGATCCAAGAAATCCAAACTCTTGAATATTGGAAAGGCATCACCTTGCCAATGTTAGAGGCGATGCGTAAGCGTATTCGTGGTTTGGTCAAACTCATCGAAAAATCAACCTCCACGATTGTCTATTCCATGCTTGATGATGAAATTGGAGAGATGCAAGCAGTCGATATTCCAGTTGTATCAACAGGTGTAAACCTTGCTCAATACCGCAAGCGTGTGGAAAGCTTTATTAAAGCCAATGAAAACCATATTACCATTGCAAAGTTGAAGCGTGGTTTGGCGCTGACACCGACTGACTTAAGTGAGCTAGAACGTTTTGTGTTTGAAGCTCAGGAAGTAGAAAGCCGAGATAAATTTGAAGAATGTTTTGGCACAGAAAAGTCACTACCGTTATTTATCCGTTCTTTGGTGGGATTAGATCGTCAAGCGGTTCAGCAAGCATTCTCAAAGTATCTACAAGGCTCGACCTATAACGAGAAACAAATCCGTTTTGTAGAAATGTTGATCGAGCATTTAACTCAAAATGGAGTACTAGAAGCTGCGCAGTTATATGAACCGCCGTTTAACCAAATTCACTATGAAGGGATTGATGGTGTATTTGGTGAAGCAGATGCTGATAATATATTTGGAGTTGTTGAAGCATTTAATGAAGCGGTGGCGTAAGTTTTGAATGCTAATCTAGGATATAAAAAAGCCAGCAGATCGCTGGCTTATTGATTGAGTGTGCTTGAACTAAGATTTTTGGAGTAATTGTTTGAGTTGGTAGAGTTGGTCTAAAGCCTGTCTTGGACTTAAGTCATCTACAATAATTTCTGAAAGAAGTTGTTCAACTTGAGAAGGTTGATGAATTTCAACCACTTTTTCAACTTCAATAATTTTTTCTACAGGGTTACTATTTGAAAATAAATCTTGAGAGAACAAATCTTTTTGCACAGGTTGGGTTTGCAGTTGGAGTTTCTCCAGTTTTTTAAGTTTAGCTTGAGCCTCTTTAATCACGTTTTGAGGAATACCTGCTAGTTTAGCGACCTGTAAACCATGACTTTGACTTGCAGGACCTTTTTGAACCTTATGCAATAAGATGAGATGACCATTCACTTCTTGCGCAGTGACATGATAATTATCAATACACGGATCCATGCCTAATTCTGTTAATTCAAAATAGTGCGTTGCAAAAAGACATAAACATTTAATGCGATGCGTCAAATCAAGAACACAAGCCCAAGCTAATGACAAACCATCATAAGTGCTTGTGCCACGACCTACTTCGTCCATCAATACCAAAGATTGTTGAGTGGCATGATGTAAAATTTGAGAAGTTTCCGTCATTTCCACCATAAATGTAGATTTGCCAGAAGAAAGATCGTCTGCTGAACCGATACGCGTAAAGATCCGATCAATAGGTCCCAATTTTGCAGATTTCGCTGGAACGAAACTACCGCAATATGCCAATAGCGTAATTAACGCCGTCTGACGCATGAATGTAGATTTACCACCCATATTTGGGCCTGTGATAATCGACATACGATGCTGCATATCTAGATAAGTATCATTTGGGGTGTAAGGCGTTTTAATCAGTGATTCAACAACGGGATGGCGTCCTGCTTGAATGTATATTCCAATTTCAGGGCTAAATTCCGGACGATTCCAATTATATAATCTTGATAGATGTGCAAAGTTTGTAAGAACATCCAGTTGAGCAATAGCGCTCGCCATCATTTGAAGATTGGCGATATCTTGACGTAATTCATCCAATAACATTTCAAACAAAAGTTTTTCACGAGCCAATGCACGTGATTCGCTTGAAAGCACTTTATCTTCGAAAGACTTCAATTCAGGGGTGATATAACGTTCAGCATTTTTTAATGTTTGACGACGAATATAATGTGCAGGAGCTTGTTCTGCTTGCGCTCTGGTTAATTCAATATAGTAGCCACTCACTCGGTTATAACCGATTTTTAGTGTGTTTATACCTGTTGTTTCTCTTTCTTTGATTTCTAAATCAATTAAAAATTGTCCTGCATGATCACGTATTTGACGAAGTTCATCCAATTCATGATCAAAACCATTTGCAATGACATTACCATCTCTGAGTAGAACAGGTGGGTTTTCCACAATGGCTGACATGAGGCGATGATGTAAACCATTAAAGTCACCCAATTCCTCATTCAATTGATTGATTAAAGCTGATTGCGGTGTTGAGGTCATCGGTGCTAATGCATGGCGTAAATACGGAATCTGAGCACAGGCTTGACGTAGTTGCACTAAATCACGTGGTCGCGCACTTCCTAATGCCACACGGCTGAGTACGCGTTCGATATCACTGATTTCTTTTAATACCAGACGAATCGGAGATTCATGATAGCCAGAGAGTATTGTTTGTATCGCATCTAAACGCTGATCTAACAACGCAGTATCACGAATCGGTTGCATTAAGGTTCGACTAAGTAGTCGGCTACCCATAGCCGTTTGACATTGGTTGGTCAAATCAAATAATGAAGTGCCATGCTCAAACAAAGGATCAATGATCTCTAGATTTCGTCGCGTCACAGGATCAAGAGCGATAAAATCGGAGCTTTGTTCAAGTCGAATTGAACGAATATGTGGCAAAGCTGTTTTCTGGGTATCTTTAGCATAATGAATTAAAGCTGCCGCGGCTGCTTTCGCTAACTCAAGATGTTCAATTCCAAAGCCAGATAAAGTACTTACGGCAAATTGATCACATAAAGTTTTTTGCGCATTATTCAGATTGAAGTCTACATTTGGGCGTTTTGTAACGGGACAATCAAGAATTTGCTTAATCTGTTCAACCACTTCTGGATACTTGAAATCTTCATCAATCAAAACTTCACTTGGCATAAGACGCGCAAGTTCCAGAGGAAGTTGTTCAGCTTGAAAATTTTGTTGTTGGACTTTAAAAATACCTGCACTGAGATCTAATAGGGCGATACCAATTTCATCAGATTTAATACAGATGGATACTAAATTTGAACTCTGATGGGCATTCAGCAATGCATCGTCTGTCAATGTACCCGGTGTAATAATTCTGACTACACCACGTTCGACAGGTCCTTTACCAGTGACTTCCCCAAGTTGTTCACAAATAACAACGGTTTCACCTTTTTTAACTAAACGCGCTAAGTATCCTTCTGCTGCATGATACGGAACTCCAGCCATGGGTATCGGTTGTCCATTCGCTTTACCGCGGTGGGTTAACGTAATCCCTAAAATTTTGGCGGCTTTATGCGCATCGTCAAAAAATAACTCGTAGAAATCACCCATACGATAGAACATTAACGAATGCGGGTGCTGTAATTTCACCGTCATATATTGCTGCATCATTGGCGTCAATGTTGAAAGATCGATATTGGATTGATCTAAAGTCATCTTTGAAAAAAACCTGTAGTTAAATTTTGAAACGAAGAAGTACTGCTCAAGCTTAGCATGAGAAAAAATGCGTAAATCGATTATAAGATCTATTTTTAGCAAAAGATAAATGAGTCGAACCAATATTATAACCAACGACTCAATTTCGTTCATTGAATAATTAAATTCGATATCCATTTATGCAAATTCTTTGTGTAAAGAATCAGCAGTCTCTGGATAGTCTCCGCATCTTTTGGACAGTTTGTTATCGCATTTCATTTCATGATCAGATCATATTCGATGTCTTAGGGAAGAAAAAATGACAGGTCAAACGATTGAGATCACTACCAAATCGGGGAATCGCTATTCAGGGTATTTGGCAGTCCCAGAAGCAAAGAAAGGTCCTGGGATTGTATTGTGTCATGAAATATTTGGTATCAATGCAGCGATGCGAGCAAAAGCTGACTTTCTCGCAGAGGAAGGCTATACCGTTTTAGTCCCTGATCTATTTTGGCGTACTGCACCAAACATTGATTTAGGTTATACACCTGAGGATTTTGAAAAAGCTTTTCAACTTTATCAGCAATATGATGAAGATCAGGGTGTAAATGATATTCGTGAAAGTTTAGATTTTTTAACGACTTTAGATGCGTGTGACACGACTACGGGTCAGTCAGTGGTTGGATATTGTCTTGGTGGAAAACTTGCATATTTGGCTGCATGCCGTATTGATAACTTAGCGTGTTCGGTTGCTTACTACGGTGTAGGCATTGAAAAAGCGCTCGATGAACTCTCGAATGTGAAGGGTAAGCTTGTGCTACACATGGCTGAACTTGATCAATTCTGTCCAGCTGAAGCGCGAAATCAAATTACTGAAGCATGCGCACAATTTAAACATATTCATGCTTATGTTTATGAAGGTGTTGATCACGCATTTGCACGACCGAACAGCGATCATTATCACAAACCATCGGCGCGATTTGCCCATGAACGTACCGTAACAGCATTACATGAAACGGTTGGCCCTCACTATGACTTAGTTGCATTGTGGGAAGAGCATATCAGACATGAGTTCGACACGCGCGATGTACCAGCAACCATGGCAACGATGGTCGCTCAACCATATGTGAATCACATTCCAACGTTGACAGGTGGTGTGGGATATAGCCAGTTAGCGCGATTCTATCGATATCATTTTGTACATCAAAACCCTCAAGATATGAAAATCACCTCAATTTCTAGAACTGTGGGATCTACTCAGGTTGTGGATGAATTCATCATGAGTTTCACTCACGACACTGAAATTGATTGGTTATTACCAGGTATAAAACCGACTGGAAAATATGTCGAAATTCCAATGTTGGGGGTCATTCAGTTTAGAGGTCCAAAACTTTGTCACGAACATATTTATTGGGATCAAGCTTCTGTACTTGTCCAAATCGGATTACTTAATCCAGAAGGATTGCCTGTTGCAGGTGTAGAAACAGCGAAAAAACTTTTAGATGAAGATATTCCTTCAAATGGCTTGATGCCAAGTTGGGAGTCGAGTGCTGGTAAGCCAATCGAATAATCAAAATATATGGGGCAAAAAATGGAATTAAATATTAAAGATAAAGTTGCCATTGTCAGTGGAGGATCAACGTTGATTGGACAGGCTGTGGTTCAAAGTCTCGTGAATTTAGGGGCTAAAGTTGCCATTTTAGACATTGATGACTACGGAAAAACCATAGCTGCGCAACATCCTTATGAAGTGATGTTTATACAAACTGATCTAACTTCAGACATCGCAATTCATGAAGCGGTAAACAGCATTAGAAATCATCTAGGTGAAGTCAGTTATTTAGTGAGCTTGGCATGTACCTATCTTGATGATGGTTTCAAATCACCACGATCAGATTGGTTAAAAGCATTAGATATCAATTTGGTATCTATTGTTGAGCTAACGCGTGCCGTATATGAAGATTTGCAAAAAAATAAAGGGTCAGTGGTGAATTTCACCTCGATTTCAGCGCAATGTGCTCAAACGGGACGTTGGTTATATCCAGTTTCTAAAGCGGCAATTTTACAACTGACCAAATCGATGGCAATGGATTTTGCGCCAGATGGTATCCGTGTCAACTCAGTTTCACCAGGTTGGACTTGGTCGAGAGTGATTTCTGAAGTGAGTGGACAAAATCGTGCGAAAGCTGATGCTGTAGCAAGTGATTATCATCTCTTGGGACGTTTGGGTAATCCGGCAGAAGTGGCAAATGTAGTGACATTCTTATTGTCGGATGCTGCAAGTTTTGTGACTGGCGCAGATTATGCGGTAGATGGTGGGTATTCAGTCATGGGGCCTGAAACGAATCAACCCGCAATACCACGTTTAGCAGAATAAATTAAATATTGGAGAATAAAGATGAGAAAAATTGCAATTGTTGGTGCAGGTCAGTCAGGACTTCAACTTGGATTAGGACTGCTTGATAAGGGATATGACATCACGATTTTGTCGAATAAAACTCCTGATGAGATTCGTCAAGGTAAAGTCATGTCTAGTCAATGTATGTTCCATACTGCGTTACAGACTGAGCGTGATTTAGGATTAAATTTTTGGGAAGAGCATTGTCCAGCGGTAGAAGGTATTAGTTTTGCTTTGGTTGATCCAGCAAGTGGTGAAAGAGCATTTAAATGGAGTGCGCGATTAGAGCGTTATGCTCAATCTGTTGATCAACGTGTCAAGATGCCTTATTGGCTTGAAGAGTTTCAGCGCCGTGGAGGCAAGTTTGTTCTCCAAGATGTCGGTCTAAATGAATTAGAACATTTGGCTGACGAGTATGAATTAGTGCTATTGGCTGCGGGTAAAGGTGAAGTGGTTAAAGAGTTTGTACGTGACGCAGAACGTAGTACTTTTGACAAACCTCAGCGTGCATTGGCTTTGACTTATGTGAATGGAATGAAGCCAATTTCACCATACTCGAGAGTGAGCTTTAATATTATTCCTGGGGTGGGAGAATATTTTTGTTTTCCTGCGCTTACAGTAAATGGTCCATGTGACATCATGGTTTTTGAAGGAATTCCTAATGGTCCTATGGATAGCTGGGCTGAAGTTAAAACACCAGAAGAGCATTTAAATAAAAGCTTAGAAATTCTGAAACAACATTTGCCGTGGGAGTATGAGCGTTGTCAAGACGTAACGCTTACGGATAATGGCGGATATTTAGCAGGACGTTTCCCACCAACGGTACGTAAACCCGTCATGACATTGGCTTCTGGTAAAAAAATATTTGGTATGGCAGATGCATTGGTGGTGAATGATCCAATCACAGGTCAAGGATCAAATAATGCAGCTAAGTGTAGCAAGGTTTATTTCGATGCGATCTTAGCACACGGTAATCAAGCGTTTACTGAAGATTGGATGGAGTCAACGTTTGAGAAATATTGGTCATATGCTGAAAAAGTCGTGAGCTGGACAAATAGTTTATTGGTTCCACCTCAACCTCATGTTGTTGAGCTACTAGGTGCAGCCTCTCAAAATCACAATTTAGCTTCTCAGATCGTTAATAATTTTGATGATCCACGTAACTTTTCACCGTGGTGGTTTGACGAAAACGCAGCGAAAGAAGTATTAGAAACAGATCAAGTTTCTCAAGTGGCTTGATGGAACTGAGGTGTTAAAAATGGATGTATTAGATAAAATTAATCTGCAAGAGATTGACATCAGTAATCCTCGCGAGATTCGTAATCTTCTTGGTCAGTTTGCCACAGGTGTTACCGTAATCACCACACGTGGAACGGATGGACGAAAAGTGGGTATGACAGCCAATTCATTTTCTTCGTTGTCATTAGATCCACCGCTTGTGTTGTGGAGCTTGTCGAAAACAGCACCAAGTTTGCCCGATTTTGTTGCAGCTGAGCACTTTGCAGTTCATATGTTAACGAAGGAGCAGCATCAGCTTTCTACCCATTTTGCCCGTGGTGCACAAGATAAGTTTGCCACAGTTGATCATGGTGAATGTGATACTGGTGTTCCATTACTGAACGAAGCACTTGCTACACTTGTTTGTAAAAATGTACAGCAATACGAAGGTGGTGATCACTTGATTTTTATCGGTGAAATTCAAAAATATCAACAAACTGCTGGTGAGCCCTTAGTATTTCATGCTGGTCGTTACCAAATTGCAGCGAGCCATCCAGACCTTTAATCATTGTTTTAAAAACCACGATGAATAATCGTGGTTTTTTATGGGAAATACACATGAAAAATAAAATTATATTAAGTGCTTTAACCTTGTTTACTACAGCAAATTCATCACATGTTTTTGCTTATGATTTACCGACTGTGAATTTGGGTATGACCAGTTTTCTAGATGGTGGACTACCAGCTGGACCTGGTTGGTATTCGCAAACGTATTTTTAACATTATGACAGTGACAAGTTGAGAGATGCGAGTGGACAAAAGCTTCCATTGCCCAAAACAGATTTAAATTATCAAGTGATTGTCGAGCAATTAAGTTACATGTCGACCTATAAACCGACTGCTCATTCAAGTCTAGGTCTGAATTTACTTATCCCTTATTTAAGTAAAATCAGTGTTGACGATGGTTTAAATAATCAAGCTTTAAAAGCTAAAAGTGGATTTGGAGATTTGATGATTGGTCCATTTCTCCAGTTTGATCCAGTCATGGGTGAACAGGGACCAAAATTTGTCCATCGAATAGAATTACAGATAAATTTGCCAACAGGGGAATATCAGCAAAACCGTGATATTAATCCGGGTAATAATGCATTTTCCTTCAATCCATATTGGGCTGCAACGTATTGGTTTAATCCGAAATGGACAGCTTCGACACGCGCTCATTATTTGTATAATTTTAAAAATGATGATCCAACTTATGGTTTTGGTGCTGCTGATGACATCCAAGCGGGGCAAGCAGTACACATTAACCTAGCATCTGAATATGCTGTACATGATCAGATTCGATTGGGTTTAAGTGGGTACTATTTAAAACAGCTTACCGATACTAAAGTTGATGGTGTAAAAGTCGATGGTCGCAAAGAAAGTGTGTGGGCAGTTGGACCTGGACTTATGTATAGTCACTCGCCAAAAAATCATGTAGTCGCAAATGCATATTTTGAGCATGATGCAAAAAATAGAACTGAAGGCGATCGATTTCAAATTCGATACATTCATCATTTCTAATCAAAAAAGCCTGTGATTTCACAGGCTTTTTTATTGACAGACATAAAATTAAGAGAAGAGTGAATTTTGTGTAATCTTACGCGTTGATGATGGCAGCTCGCCATAACGACGTTTGTACTCTTGTGAAAAACGACCTAAATGAGTAAAGCCCCACTTAAATGCAACATCAGTGACCGTGGCATGTTCATTATTCATCAGTTCAAGATGAGCTTGTTCAAAACGAAGCTCACGTAAATATGCCATAGGGGTAATGCCAAAATGGTTTTTGAATCCTGCAAAGAGTGTTCGTGCACTTACACCTGATTGTTCAGCCAAGACTTCTATGTTGAGTGGTTCATGTAAGTGGTGGTGAATGTATGCTTCAGCACGTTTGATAAAGTATGGCGCTAATTTTTTCTCATGATGAGAATTTGCTTTAAAAAAAGCATTATTTGGTTGTCCATAAATAAGCGCATTAAATAGATTTGATTCATACTGCTTAAATGCAAGTGGGTGGTGGAGAGGATGATGCTCACATTTAAGTGCATCCATCATGGTTCTCAAAAGTTGCAGAAAATAACCACCAGATTGGGTGGTAAAATCAAGTCGAGGATTAAAAATTACATTTTTTTGTTCAGATTTCACGATATGTTGCTGACAATGATGTGCAAAATCATCTTTTGAAATTTTGAGAATGAGTTGAGGGGAGTGAGCACGCCAGCGCATTCTGAGTGATTGGTCAGGTGAGATAATTGACGCTACTTCTGAGTATGAAATAAATTTATCTTGACCAAATTCAATTTCTGCATAGCCTCGAGTAGGAATCTGAATAAGATAAAACTTTTCAAGTTGATCTGGTTCGATCAATACATCTGCGCCATATTCCAAGCGGCTGATAGAAAGAGCCCCAGTTTGAACATGATGCATGCTTGCACTAAATTTTTTAGCTGATTTTAACACTTTTAGAGCATGAGGCTTAAAAATTTGCCCTACATTTTTACAAGTTTCGCTCAAATCTGCTTGATTGAAGACCAAGTTTTGACTGTTGAAAATTGATTCATTACTAAAATTTTGCCCAGTTAGCTGAGAGGAATGAAGCTGGTTCATTGTGAATCCTTTTGGCTCATTAGTAGTCCGTACCATGACAGTAGTGTTAAATTGATATCATGGAATGAGATTTACGATATAAATAAATGAAGCAATATTCAGACCAGAAATAATAATTTTAAAATTTAATAGCTATAGTGGTAATTGAAAAAAATTACATTTATTTATATCAGTCCTATCCTTAGGACGTTATTTAAAAATCTATCTCTATAATCGCTGAATGTCAAATAAAACCGAATTTTTTATCATTGTAATTTTATATAAGTTAATGAAAAATAATAAAAAATTAAAATACCTATTAAGTAATATAAGATACCAAATTAGTATTTTTTAATTTACTAATCTGTGTTCAAAAATATATTTAAATATTTAGTCGAAGCGAAGAGACTTTATTTCGACATTATTATTAAAAATGTTTTATAGTATTTATCATGATTCAAAATAGCTAGGTGAACAGGATGATCACACTCAGCCAACATAAGGATCTTAGTCACGCATCGCGTGAATTGAATGTTGCTCAACGATTAATGAGCCTTATTTGTGGTTCACATCAATTAGAAACTGCTCGTAAAGATCAGCTTGATTTTCATTATTCAGGTATACGCTTGCCGAGTAAAAAAATGGCAATTGGCTGTATCAGTTATGGCACAGATGTATCTATTCAAATTCAGCAGCTAGGTGCATACAGTATCAGTTTGCCTATTCATGGACAGCAAACATTGCGTATGAATGGAGAAACTCATTTATCACATAGTAATAATGGAATCATTGTTTCTAGTCAGGATCAGCAAGAACTCATCATTCACCGTAATTGTAAAAAATTTCAAGTGGTGATTCCTGAAGAAAGTGTCAAATCTGTACTTTCCAATTTGCTTTCTAAACCTGTTAAAGAGCGGGTGATTTTTGAGCCAGATATGCCATTTAGTGAAGATAACTTCCTAAGATTGTGGTGGAATAATATTCAACAATGTTTATCGCTCAGGCAAGATTATTCTCGTTTTGATGGTTTAAATCTGCTTTCTCAAGATTATGAAAGTTTTTTGATTAAGGCTTTGCTTTTAACCCAGCAGAATAATTATTCCAATGAATTAAGATCGCTCCAAGAGTATCAGCTTCCGAAGCCAGTCATGGTGGTCAGAGAGTTTATCCATCGTTTTGCTGATCAAGAGTTGGATGCATCAGATTTAGTCATGATATCGGGAACTTCAAAATCGACTTTATACCGTGAGTTTCAACAAGCGCTGCATATGAGTCCTATGGATTATTTAAAAAACTATAGACTTGAACAGATTCATCATGCTTTGCTGCAGAACAATGCAAATATTTCCATTTCGAGATTGGCTTATGACTGGGGATTCAGACATTTAGGACGATTTTCTCAAGAATACAAAGCCAAATATGGGGTTCTCCCGAGTGAAACACTTAAAATAATGGTTTAAAAAAAAGCCCCTTGATTGGGGCTTTTTAATGACTGAGTTGAGTTTACTGCGTTACCTCTGCAGTTGCAGTATTGGCTGATTCAGGTTGTTTTAGTCCTTTTAATGCGAGCGCAATAAACGAAATAAATGTCGGAATTGCTAGGACATAGAAAATACCTGCAAGAGATAATTCAAAAGTAAAAATCAGTGATCCGTAGAACGCACCTAAGATCGCACCGATACGACCAATACCATGCATCCATGAAACACCTACACCGCGGCACACTGAAGGGTAGAACAGTGCTGTTAATGGAAGTAGTGATGATTGAGCACCCACTAATAATGCGCCAATTAAGAAAATTGCAATACCGAGTAAAACAATACTTTGGCTTACGAATGCTGCAACGAAGAACAATACAAATGCTGCGAGATAAGAATATTTAATCACAGTATTTGGATTAACTTTATCCATATACCACCCCATAAAGCATGCACCTATTACACCGCCGAATGGGAAAATCGCTGCAATTAAACTAAACTGCTCTGTTGTAAATCCAGCGGTTTTAAGAATAGTTGGCATCCAGCTGGTTAACAGATAAAACACCATTAGGCTGGTAAAGCAACACAGCCAAAGCATTGCCGAACCCCAAAAGTATTTGCTAAACAAAATTTTAACAGGGCTTTGTTTAGGATCTAATACTTCTGCTTCAGGTAGAACAAATACAGTACTTTGATCAAATGTTTGACCGTGAATCTTCTCAAGAATTGGTTTTGCTTTTTCTTGACGATTTTGTTTGATGAGGTATTGAGGTGATTCAGGTAACTTGGTAATCAAAAATACCAATACAATGAGTGGGATTACACCGCCAATAATAATGACATTTGCCCACCCTTGATTCTCTAATAAGAACGCAGATAAGACACCGCCACTTGAGATCCCTAACATAAATCCGCAACCTGCTAATCCGGTCAGGAATGCTTTACGTTTTAGAGGCATGTATTCGGATACCATTGTGCTGATATTCGGCATAGCCGCACCAAGTCCGACCCCTGTAATAAAACGATAGATCATAAGTTCTTGTGTGTTAGAAGCAAATCCACACATGATGGTGAAAATTGAAAACAACAAAGTCGTCATTACGATGACACCCTTGCGTCCAAATTTATCTGATAATGGTCCTGAGATAATGGCGCCGATCGACATGCCTACTAAGGCCGCACTCAGCACAGGTGCTAGATCTGGTTTTGAAATCCCCCAATCATCTAACAATGCTGGTGCAATAAAGCCTAAGATGCCAGTGTCTAATCCATCACAGAAAAAAACCAAAAACCCCAGAAAGAAAACTGTCCATTGTAAAGGGGACATTTTTTCCCGATCAATAACGTCATTTACAATTATTTTTTGCATTTAAAATTTCCATATATTCAAACGTTAGAACAAAAAAGGACTATCGTTTGCAAAGAATATTAACGATAGTCCTTAGTGATTGTCATCAGCTCATTTAATTATCTAGAGCTATGACTTTGAATAAACTTCTCACTGTAAACACGTCCGTTGTCTATCTGGTGATCAGCTAACCAATTTTTGACAGCATCGATCATTGGTGGCGGACCACACAAATACATATCGAATGCTGATTCGCTTAATTGCGATTGATCTAAATGTTCGTGGATAAATCCTTTTTTTCCAGTCCAATCATTAGAAGGTTGTCCGATTACGGGATGATACTCAAAGTGTGGTATCTTAGCTGAGTATGCTTTTAACCTTTCTTGTTCACACAAATCTTGCTCTTTGTTTACACCATAATACAGATGTACTGGTGGAATTTGAGGTTGTTTCACAATTTGATCTAGCATTCCTAAAAATGCTGACAATCCAGTACCTCCTGCGACAAAGACTAATGGCTTGTCTTTTTCCACTTCTCGAAGATAAAAACTTCCTAAAGGTGCTTCGAGTAAAATTGTATCCCCAACTTTTGCTCGATCTCGCAGATAGTCACTCATGAGACCTTGCGGGAGTAAGCGAATTAAAAACTGTAATTGATTACCTTCATTGGGTAAATTGGCAAAGGAATAAGAACGCCAATCATTTGCACCAGGAATTTTTAATCGAGCATATTGACCCGGTAAATAATCAATTTTCTGCGTATGTTGACTGGCATCTACATGAATGATTGCTGTAGTTTCAGAGACTAATTCTACGTGAGTCACTTTGGTTTCGAGTTGAAGTGTTTCACCAGCATTACAGAAACTTGAGTCATGATCGAAATAGAATGCAGCATTCGATTGCACTCGTGTTTGACAAGCTAAAATTTTACGCTCTGCCAGATCACGTTCGGTTAATGCTTCTTCATCGACATAATCTTGAGTGTAATTGCCACTTTCACATTGCCCTTGACAGGTTGCGCAAACGCCTTCACGGCAGTCTAAAGGCAATGTGATACCTTGACGGAACGCAGCATCAAGTAAAAGCTCATCATTATTCACAGAGATAAAGAACGTTTTACCATCTGCAAAGTTGAGTGCAACAGAATGACTCATTCTTTTACTCCTTAAACGTGATAGAAGTCGAGCACAGAATCAATTTTGTCATTCAACAAAATGGTGTGCTGTTTACGAATGCGGAAAGTGTCTTCATGTTGACGAAGGATATAAGTGACATGCCCGTAAAAATAGCCTTCTAAACCTTGGCGGTTATAGAATGTCGACCAACCTGCTTTAACTTCTAATAATCCGTCTTCAAGTGTTTTTACACGGATGTTGTGAATCGCATGCATGAGACGCGGAAGGGGCGTAGCTGATGCAGCTTTACCAGTTCCTATACGGAATACGCGATCTTCAAGGCCAGCACGGTTTTCATAATAGATATATGAAAGCCCTTGGTTTGGATCAGTGACGTATTCATGGTCACTAATCCATTGTGGAATGTGGTATTCGCTGTCTTCGTCATAGAGTTCTAGATATGCGTCCCATTCATAGTTGTCACAAAGCGCAGATTTTTCATATAAAAATTGAGAAACTTGATGTACAAGAGCTTGTGTCATGATTAAGCCTCCTCAGTTGTCGCTTGTGATGCAGGGCATTCGTGTGGTTCAGAAGTATCTTCAGTGAGTTTAAGTGCTTTATTTTTTAAGCCTTTTAACATGAGATCGCGCCAAACTTGGTGTTGATTGACATATAAACCTTCTTGAGTGATTTCAGTACCCGTGATGACTGGTTTGATCCCTAATGTTTGAGCATTCGGGCTGTCGCCATAATTCCACTTGTGATAACCGCGCGAAATGTCACTCCAGCGTTCTAAACGAGCTTGGAAACCACGCTGTTGTTCACGGAATTCGACTAAATCGTCAGGTGTGCCTAAGCCCGATACGTTGAAGAAATCTTCGAATTGACGAATACGGTTACGACGTGCTTCAGCCGACTCACCTTTAACACCAATACACTGGCTAATGACTTCAGTTTTATTCCACGCAACTGGACGAATAATACGAAGTTGCGAACTGATTTGATCCATAAAGAAAAGGCTTGGGTATAAGTTCAAGTTTCTGAGACGATGCATTGCCCATTCAGCACGTTTTTGACCATATTTTTCAACCAGATATGGCATCACAGTTGCGTAACCAGGACGTACAGTTGGGTTAGGCATGTCACTAAACAAAACGTTATGACCATTTTTAAATGAGAACCAACCATCATCAGTTGTGTCATCACCAGCACCTAATTTACTGTAATCAAGTGTGTCCTTTGGTCCTGTCCCTTTTTGTGCATTCAGTTGCTGACGATATTGAACTGTAGAGACATAGTTATAGTGAACAGTACTTACGTGGTAGCCATCTACACCATTTTCATTTTGTAGCTTCCAGTTTCCAGCAAAGGTATATGCTGATTTACCCGGTAAAACTTCTAATTCACCTGTAGGTGATTGTTCAACCATAAGATCAAGGAAAACACGTGTATCACCTAAATAATCTTCTAAGGTGTCTGTAGCTGTTGTATCTAAGCTAACGAAGACAAATCCTTTATAACTTGCAATACGTGCTTTTTTTAGACCTCGTGATGATTTATCAAAGTCATCACAATACTCACCAGGAGCTTTAACTTTTACGAGGCGACCATCCGATTTGTAACACCAAGCATGGAACGGGCAGGTAAATGTGGATTGATTACCTTTCGCAACTCGGGTCAATGTAGCACCACGGTGCTCGCAGGCATTGACCATTGCATTTAAATTACCTTGACCATCACGGTTAATGATGAGCGGTTGGCGACCAATTTGAACAGTGACAAAGTCATTTGGTTTTGGAATTTCACTTTCATGACACGCGTAGATCCACACCTTTTCAAAGATCATTTCCATTTCTAGATCAAAAAGTTCTGGTTCAGTAAACATGTCACGTGCGATACGATAGACGCCATCCTCTGGTCGAAAATCGATACATCCTTCAATAAAATCATGCCATTCGATGCTGCTACGAGATCCCATGGTCTAACTCCTTATATCACTTGATTTCATTTATCTTTGAATCTATTGAACAGTGATTAACGGAGTTAGGCTATCCAGTTTGTTCTAATCGTTATCCATTTTTTCTCAAATATTTTATGGAGAAGGTAGTTAAAAATATGAGTGGGATTCAAAAGTCGTACTTTGGGACTATAAAAACAAAAAGCCGATGCATCTTTGATACATCGGCTGATAAAAGCTAAAGGAAATCGTTATTTGGCAATTCCAAGCTCTGTCAAATGAAGTCTTAGGATTCGTCTTAATTCCAACACAGCTTCAGGCGTTTCCTGAATTGAGTGACCACCTTTGATAATAATCTCAGATTGTGCCCCTTTAAGATGCGCACTCTGATAAGGCACGATCCCATCTGACATAACAGTAGGATCTTTACTCTCAGTCACATTCCCCATGATGGAGTGAAATTTAAATCCTTTAATTGGCGTCACAGGTGAGGTTAATTTGGTGAAAGGAGAGTTGTGACTCAGATCACTCGGACCATTTTGAATCAATCCATGACCTAAGTCTTTGACAAAATGTTTAATATTAATATCTTTATCTGAGAGCGATTCAGCAAATGCACCCAAAAATGCACCTGGTAACTTGATCACTTTACGCGCAGCTCGTGTAAACCAACGATCAGCATAATCTGTACCTCGATGAGGTGCTGCTAAGAAAATAGCACGATTAAAATGTGGCACAGGTTTGATTTGTAAACGAGCTTTAAATAAAGGTTCATTCTTAAAGCGGCTAATTTGAGAATTTTTTAATTGAGACAATGCAGATTGTGTTAAATCAGCTTGGCTCACCAATAATCTTGAAATAATACCACCCATACTATGTCCAATCAGAACTGCATCTTTAGCTGATGCTGTAGATTGATCAAGTGAATTAAATGCTTGTTGAATGATCGCATTCACCTGAAAGCGACTTTCTAAAATTGGCATATTGGTTGAGTAAAATACTTGCCAAACTTGATAATGCTCTCTTAGAACATTATCTCCCATAATGTCATTGGTTAATGCAATCCAAGCTTCTGGACTGCTTGCAAGTCCATGCACCAAGACAATAATTTTTTTGTTTGGATTATAGGGTTCGAGCATAAAGAGATGAGGCATTGTGATTGTATTGTCACGATCAATCAAACTCAAATATGCAGCAGCACCTAAGTTATTTTCGGCAAGCCACAAACCATAAGGTGCAGAATAATTCGCAGCTAAGGGATAAACTTTTCCACCTACTTTTAATTGATCTAATCCATAAGGATCATAAATATTCAGGGTGAAATGCGGGTCATTCAGAATATCCTCTACATTACTTTGACGCGCAGGCTCAGCGGTCATCGTGACTGAAAGATAACGTGGTGGATGAATGTTAGGATTACGACCATTTTTATAAGCGTGATTTAATGGATCTACAATATATTTACCCGAATCGCTATTTCGCTCTGGCGCTGGAAGCGTTGCGACAAATTCCGCACCGAAACCATCTCGACGGTTAATCGAACGCAATCCGCTAAAATTGAGATTGTAGCTTGAAAGCAGGCTATCTAATTTTCGATTAGCAATCTGAGGGTAATGGTCATAGTTGATGGTATAAATGCTTTGACCAATTTTTATTTGTTTGGGAACTTTTTCACCCGTATAGCGCATACCATAGGTCATCACCATTTTCGCCAAGGCTTGATTGTAGAAATCTCGTATTTGAACTTGTCTATTATCGAAAATACGGTCGCTTGGTTGGCGTTTTGTCTTGAATAGATAGGCATAACTATAACGAATACTTTTATCAAGCATTGCTAACTGTTGGTCAAGACATTGACTATAGTTTTCTTGATGAAGTTTTTGCTTTTCTTCTGACTGATATTTATTAATTAAACTGGTATTACAATCAGAAGAATTACTGAGGGTTAATGCCCGTGTCAAATATGCTTCACTTGCAGTTGAATACAGTTGTTCATCTTGAATTTGTTTTATTTTTTTTAGATCAGATACGCATTTATCTGGATCATTAGAACAACTTTCAGCCTCACTGCCTGTCATGGAGAGGACATTCAGACTCGCTTCACTCATTTTTTTACGCGTTAATATGCTATCTCGTTCATTCGCGATCGAAACATTAAGCGCTTGATTTTTTACACTGACGACTTGGCAACCTGTCATAAATAGTGGTGTTGCGAGCAGTAGGACGCCGATGTATTTATTGTTCATCATAAACATATTTTCAACTGTCAGCATGAATCATTAACGCTGAGCATACGTTATTTTTAGGGAGATAAAAATAAGTGCTAAAAAAAATAGACTGAATGATCAGTCTATTTTTTTTTAATAAGATTATGATTTCGCTGGATTGTTTAAAATTTGCCAAACATTGTAACGACCTTGTTTCTCAATTTCTTGAATCAAGCGGTCAGCAACTTCAGTTTCTTCAGGATATTTCACCTTGTAATTTTTTAAAGTTGTGATTGCATTTTTCTTTTGGCTCAATGCGAGGTAGTTATTAACAGCTACGAGATAAGCTTCTTGAACACCCGCTTTGATGGCCTTATCGATATATGGAATAGCTTCTTTTTGACCACCACCTTCAGACAAAGAGAAACCAAACCAGAAGTTAGCTTCAGCGTCTTCTTTGTTGATCTTAAGGATTTGTTGTGCATATTTTAAAGATTTAGTGGTGTAAGCAGAACCAAGATCAAGGTTACGACCCAATATACTTGCTTTAAATGCACGAATTAAAATATCGAATGACGCGTTATCTTTCGCTGCTAAAGTATCTAGTTGAGCTGAAACTTCACGTAATTTAGCTTCAAAACCGCGACGTTCTTGACGATCTGTAAAGCGAGGAGGATAGTGACGTGCTTTACCTTCAACCATCTGGAGGAAGTCATCAATTTCTGTAATATCGATTTCATTTTGACCCGCTAAAACCGTGTATTTCATCGCACGTTGTGAACTATTCACAGTCGGTACGATTAATTTGTTTTGTTCGAGGATCATCTTTCTGTTTGGATTATTTGGATCAGTCACCTCAAGTTTTTGAAGTGGTGCAGCAGCAGCTTTTTTTAGTTCAAGCTCGAATACTGGAGGTTGGCTATAATTAAAAGGATTTAATGCATAAAATGGCGCACTTAAATCAGGCTCAGAAAAGACGATTGGATCGTTTGTTTTAGATTGTTTTTTAACTGCTGGAGAGCTACAAGCACTCAATAATGAAACAGCGATCATGGTGGCAATAAGGGGCTTAATCGTCATATTTTCTTCCAATATTATGTTTTTAAATTCTAGTTCAGGTTGTATCTGAGTCTATGAAAAGTCGAAACAACATGCAACTCAGATTCACCTAACTTAGTCAAACTTATACATTAAGCTTTTGATTGTGCAGTTTGAGCTTCGCACTCACGACGAACTTCGTCAATGATTTTTAACTCTTCAGCACTAAATGGTTGTCCATTACTTTGAGCGTTATTAAATGTTGGATCAAGTAATGAAAGTCGCTGACATAGAGTGTTCATGCGCTTTTCATTGTGCTGTATACGATCCAATAATACTCGCATACCTTCTAACATAGGATCTGATTGATCTTGGGTTGTCGCATAAGGCTGAAAACCGATGCTTTCTGCATAATTGCGTCGTTCGGATTCTTTGTCCAAATCTTTTTGCTGATTTTTAATAATAAATCGCGCTGGGTTACCTACGGCAGTAGCACCTTCAGGGACTTCTTTGGTGACCACAGCATTCGAACCCACCTTCGCATTCTTATGCACGGTAAATGGTCCTAAAATTTTCGCACCTGCGCCAACGACTACACCATCTTCTAAAGTTGGGTGACGTTTGCCTTTATTCCAAGTGGTGCCACCTAATGTCACGCCATGATAGAGCGTCACATCATCACCAATTTCAGCTGTTTCCCCAATGACCACACCCATACCGTGATCAATAAAAAAACGTTTGCCAATTTTGGCACCTGGGTGAATTTCGATACCAGTTGCAAAACGACTAAAAGAAGACAGCATGCGGGCTGAAGTTTTACACTCTTTTTTCCAAAGCTCATGCGCAACACGATGCATAATCAGTGCGTGAATTCCTGGATAAGTGGTTAAAACTTCAAATGTGTTGCGCGCCGCAGGATCGCGGGCAAACACAGCTTGAATATCTTCTTTAAGCTGTTTAAGCATCTTTTGATTTCTCTTTAGAATCTGACTTTTTCCATGTGCCATTGTTCAATGCCTGAACACGACTGAAAATACCTCTAAGAAGATGGTACTCCATACGATCTAATTGTATACGTCCGAATAAGCGACGCAAGCGTAAAGGCAATAATCGTGGGTTTTCTGGGTCTAAAAACTCGATTTCGTGCAACATTTTTTCAAAATGAGGATAAAATTGTTCCATCTGTTGATGTGTTACCAACGGCTCATCCCAATGCATAGAATCTTCATCAGTCACTTTCATAACTGCTTGAGGATCTTCAACTTGTTCCATGAGAGCCGTGGTCGCCATTCGCATTTCATAGCAAATAATTTGAATGGCTTGAGCGACATTGAGTACCCCATAGTCTGTATTCACAGGGATGGTCACATGGTAATTCGCCAAAGCCAACTCTTCATTGGTTAATCCGCGATCTTCACGCCCAAATATTACGGCAATTTCTTGTTGTTCTTTGATCACCGCTTGCATCGATTTATCAGCAGCAGGCCGAGCATCTAATAAAGGCCATGGAATAGTTCGGCTACGAGCACTTGTACCAAAGACTAAATGGCAATCTGCGATGGCTTCTTCAAGCGTTTCTACAATCTGAATTTGATCAATTAAATCGGTTGCACCGGCTGCAAGTGCATCAATATCAGGATGAGGATAAGTTTTAGGTGCAACTAAAACCAATTTTGAAAGCCCCATGGTTTTCATTGCTCTAAGTGCGCTACCGATATTCGCAGGCAGGGTAGTATTCACCATGACAATACGCACATGAGACAAATGCGCTGAGACAGCAGCATTATCAATTAAATTCATAAATCTTCCAAAATTAAGAGTATTGACTGACTTCCGTCATGTATTGATCCATTGCTTCATCCATACTGATCTGGTCAGGTGGAGAGGCATGTGATGTGATGACTGGTTCTGATTTTGGTTCCACGGCGTGGGAACGTGCAGCTTTTGACTTGACATGATACTCCACATGTAAGGCCTCTTTACCAAAATAGTCGCGCAGTTTGAACAATAAGTCATCGAGTGGTGCGACATTCCATTGTGGTGGTAAATGAAAATCAGCCGTTGCATATGGAAAGTCGAGTTGTACTTGTAATGGCACATGCTGACACATATCTACATTACAAAATGGTTGAATGATCTGCGAAAGCTCTTGACCAAGATTTGGCTGAATATGCTCAGGTTGTAATTTGATGAGGATGTGATTCGCACGTTTTTGACGAATTTCATTTAATGTAAACGCTTTTGTAAGACGTCCCATCGGACGGTCGAAGCCTTCACGTTCATAAATTTCACCTTCAATCACGATCACTCTTTCATTCACAATAATGTCTTTAAAACGTTGGAAGCGTTCATGATTTGCTGAGACTTCAATTCGAGCAGTACCATCATCGAGTGTGATCATCATGCGGTTAGGGAAATTTGCGACATCCACAACCAAGCCGGCAAATACTGTAGTCACGCCACGACGTGTTGGAGTCAGCTCATTAATTTTGTTAGAAATAAATGCTTTTAACTCGGGGCGATACACATCAATCGGGTGTCCCGTTAAGTATAAACCTAAGGTGTCTTTTTCACCTTTTAAACGGACTTCATCAGACCAAGGTTTTACAGGTTTAGTAGGTTTACGTTGAACTTCTTCAACTTCACCAAATAAATCCATAATGCCAGTTTCGCGATTTGAACGAGCTTGTTCGGCAGCTTGTACAGCTTCAGGCAATTGAGCCATTAAAGTCGCGCGTTCAAGTCCGAGACAATCTAATGCACCTGAGCGAATCAAAGCTTCAAGTGTACGTTTATTGATTTTCTTCAGATCAATGCGATGGCAGAAATCAAATAAATCTTTATAAGGTCCAAGTTGCTTACGTGAATCAATGACGGATTGCATAGCTGCTTCACCAACACCCTTGATTGCACCTAGACCATATACAATGGTTTTTTCATCAATTGCATGGAATTGATAAATCGACATATTGACGGAAGGTGGTAACACGTCGAGACCATTGTTACGACAGTCATCAATCAAGAATACGATACTATCCGTGTTTTGCATTTCCGAAGTCAGTACAGCGGACATAAACTCAGAAGGATAGTGTGCTTTTAACCAAGCCGTCTGATAAGCCACTAATGCATAGGCTGCAGCATGTGATTTGTTGAAACCATAGCCTGCAAATTTTTCCATATAGTCGAAGATATGGTTCGCCGTTTGCTCATCGATATCTTTTTTTGCAGCACCTTCAATAAAGATTTGGCGTTGTTTAACCATCTCTTCAGGTTTCTTTTTACCCATCGCACGACGAAGTAAGTCCGCACCACCTAGACTATATCCGGCACAATACTGAGCTGCTTGCATAACCTGTTCTTGATATACCATAATCCCATAGGTAGGTTCTAAGACACCTTCTAATAGGGGATGTAAGTATTCGAACTCTCCACCATGCATACGATGAATAAAGTCTGGAATTAGATCCATTGGGCCCGGGCGGTACAATGACACGAAAGCAATAATTTCTTCAAATTTACTTGGGCGTGCTTCCTTGAGCATTTTTTTCATGCCCACGGATTCAAATTGGAATACCGCAGTGGTATTTGCTTCGGCAAATATCGAATATGCAGCTTTGTCATTTAGCGGAATATTCTCAATCTTTAGAGGTATATCAAACTTCAATCGTTGGTTAATGTGCTGAATAGCATCTTCAATTACAGTAAGATTTCGCAATCCCAAGAAGTCAAATTTAACAAGTCCTGCCGCCTCAACATCGTCTTTATCAAATTGAGCGACACGACCGGTACCATCTTCGTCACACAGTACAGCTGAGAAGTCCGTAATCTTGGTCGGTGCGATTACAACACCACCTGCGTGCTTACCAGTGTTACGCGTTATTCCTTCAAGTTTAAGCGCCATTTCCCAGATTTCTGATGCATCTTCATAATCTGGGTTGGATGGGTTGGTTACAATATCTTTAAGTTGTGGTTCGGCTTCTAAAGATTCTTCTAAACTTAAACCCAAAGGTTTAGTCGGGATCATTTTAGAAATACGATCTGCTAAGCCGTAAGACTTACCTAAAACTCGTGCAACATCTCGAATTGCACCTTTCGCTGCCATCGTACCAAAGGTTGCAATTTGAGATACAGCGTCACGCCCATAAGTTCGTGCTACATAATCAATTACACGATCACGACCTGCGATACAAAAATCCACGTCAAAGTCTGGCATCGAAACTCGTTCAGGGTTTAAGAAACGTTCGAAAAGAAGTCCGTATGGTAGTGGATCTAAATCTGTAATTTTTAAACTGTATGCAACTAATGAGCCTGCACCTGAACCACGGCCCGGGCCTACAGGTACGCCATTGTTCTTGGACCACTGAATGAAGTCCATGACAATCAAGAAGTAACCTGGGAATCCCATCGAGTTAATGATCTTGATTTCGAAATCTAATCGATCGTCATATTCTTTGCGAATTTCAGGCCAGTCTTCTCCACGTTTCTCCACAGGATAAAGGTGATTAAGACGTTCTTCTAATCCTTCTTTAGACAAATGGGCAAAGAAGGTATCAATTGTATGACCTTCAGGAATTGGATAGTCAGGTAAAAAGTATTTACCTAAGCGAAGTGTCACATTACAGCGTTTAGCAATTTCAACTGTATTTTGAATAGCACTGGGGATATCAGCAAATAACTCCACCATTTGCGCTGTTGTTTTGAAATATTGCTCAGGGCTGTAAGTACGTGGACGACGATTATCACCTAAAACATAGCCATCTGCGATGCAGACGCGCGCTTCATGGGCTTCAAAGTCTTCTTCTCTAATAAAATGAACATCATTATGAGCGACAACACCGATTTGATATTTTGCGGCTAATTTAACAGCTTCAATAATAAAATCTTCTTCTTGTGGGCGATTGGTGCGCGTGAGTGCTAAATAGACACGATTGCCAAATTTTTCGATCCAAGCTTCAAGTAAGGGTTCAGCTTTTTCAGGGCTACTTGAACACAGCATTTCTCCAACATCACTTTTAATCCCTAAAAGTGCAATCATGCCCGGCGCTTGTTCTAACACCCATTCTTTTTTTACACACGGGATACTGAGTTGTTGTCCTTCAATAAAGCCGCGCGATACTACTTCAGTTAAACTACGCCAACCCTCATTATTCATCGCCAGTAAAGTCATACGATGTGATTCATCATTCAAACGAATCACACTTCCTAAAATAGGTTTAATCCCTTTTTTAAGACACGAGGTATAAAACTTCACTGCTGCATGTAAGTTCGATAAATCTGTCATCGCGAGTGCAGGCATAGAATCCTGTACAGCAGACTTCATTAGATCAGGTATACGTACGATTGATTCAGTAATAGAAAATTCTGTATGAACACCGAGATGAACAAACTGCATAGATGAGTCCTTTACAAGAGCAGAGCGTATTTTATCATGCAAAGTGATTTAGAGCTGAGAATCCACGATATTTTATATGATTCGCACAAATTATCTTCGATTTGAATAAAGACGATTTTATATCAATCAAAAAAAGTGCCATTCGGCACTTTTTTATAACATGAAAATTGGGCTTAATATTCCCAGAACATGCGTTGTATTTCTTTTGCATCTTTGGTTTTGGTTAAAGCAAGCGCGGTTAAAATTTTAGCTTTTTGAGGGTTGAAGTCATGTGCAACTACCCAACCATATTTGTCATCTGGCTGTTCGGCATTACGGAGAACGAATCCTTGTGGCACTCGTGAAGAACGTACAATTTGTATACCACTTTGCTGAAGTTGATTCAGCGTGGGAACAATATTTTTCGCGACTGAGCCGTTTCCTGTACCTGCATGGACAATGGCTTTAACCCCAGCCTTGGCATACGCTTGATAAGCATCAGGAATCATGTTGCCAGAGCCATAGACAATTTGAACTAATGGGAGTGTATCACCCTTAATATTCTCGATATTAAATTCTGACCGCTGATTAAATCGCTTAACAGAACTTCGGAACCAATAAGGTTTAGATTCTACCAACGTCCCTAAAGCTCCCCATTGGCTTACAAAGGCATTAGTATGAATATTAATGCCTTTAGTCACATCTCGAGCTGCAAAAATACTATCGTTCATAAGGACGAACACCCCCTTATTTTTTGCACTCGGGTCTGCTGCCAGAGCAACTGCACTATATAAATTTAGTGGGCCATCCGCAGATAAAGCCGTCGATGGGCGCATTGAGCCGACAACAACAATAGGTTTTTCCGTTTGTACGACTAGATTAAGAAAAAAAGCGGTTTCTTCTAAAGTATCTGTGCCATGTGTAATGACAACGCCATTTACATCTGACTTTTTAACCAAATCATTGACTTGGCGGGCAAGGGAAAGTAATTCTTTGTCTGTAATGCTTTCAGAAGCAACCTGCATTGCTTGTACGCCGCTCACATTGGCTAAATCTTTAATTTGAGGAACGGCATTCAGTAAGTCATCCACTGGAACTTTTGCGGCAGTGTAAGTGGCGCTGTTGGTTGAGCTTGCACCAGCACCCGCAATCGTTCCCCCAGTTGCAACGACGACAACGTTATTTTTAGCAAAGCTCGTTAGGGGTAATAACAAGCCAATCGATAGAGTCAGTGCGGTTAGCGTCTTTTTCATCTTTTTTCCTAAATGTTTTTTATAGTATTGTGCATGGATAATGCTTAATCACGATAAAGGAAAAGAAGGGTGCTTGTATATAATCAAAATGAAATTAATATCATGAAATAATCAAAATATTAAATATAAAACCCCCACATTGAAATCTGGGGGTTTTAAATACATCATTCACATAAAACGACTGAATTAACGCATTTTCGCCAAGAATCTTCCTAGACGGTTAATCGCTTCACGAAGTTCATTTTCAGCAGGCAAGAACACCACACGGAAATGATCAGGGGTAGGCCAGTTGAATCCTGTACCTTGAACCAATAACACTTTTTCTGCTTTGAGGAAGTCAAGCATAAACTGTTCATCATCCTGAATCGGATAAATTTCAGGATCAAGTTTAGGGAAACAATACATTGCACCTTCAGGTTTAACACAGCTTACACCTGGGATTTCATTCAACATTTGCCAAGCAATATTGCGTTGCTCATACAAACGACCACCTGGACGAATTAAATCGTTGATAGACTGGTAGCCACCCAATGCAGTTTGAATAGCATATTGAGCTTGATGGTTAGCACACAGGCGCATTGACGCGAGCATGTCTAGACCTTCAATATAATCTGCTGCACGTGTCTTATCACCCGTAATTGCCATCCAGCCTGAACGGTATCCAGCAATTCGATAGGATTTAGATAATCCGTTAAATGAAATACACAGTTGATTACCCGCAAGGGCAGCGACCGATACATGTTCGATTCCATCGTAAACGATCTTATCGTAGATCTCATCAGCAAATAAAATCAGGTCATATTTTTTTGCAAGAGCGACAATTTTTTCTAAGACATGACGTGGATAAACAGCACCCGTTGGGTTGTTCGGATTGATAATCACGATCCCACGAGTATTAGGCGTAATTTTGTTTTCCATATCCTGAATATCAGGATACCAATTGTTTTCTTCATCACATTTATAATGGATTGCAGTACCACCAGAAAGATTAACGGCAGCAGTCCATAATGGATAATCTGGCATTGGCACCAGCATTTCATCGCCGTCATCTAACAGGCCTTGCATAGCCATTACAATCAGCTCAGAAACACCATTCCCAATATAAACGTCATTGACATGCATATTGAAAATACCTTTTTGTTGATAGTACTGACAAACCGCTTTGCGGGCAGGGAAAATCCCTTTTGAGTCTGTATAGCCAATTGCATTTGGTAAGTTCAACGCAACATCATTGATAATTTCTTGAGGTGCTTCAAAACCGAAGGGCGCTGGGTTGCCGATATTGAGTTTAATTATCTTATGTCCGGCTTCTTCCATTTCGTTGGCGGCGCGTAACACAGGTCCACGAATGTCATAGCATACATGCTCGAGCTTAGACGATTTCTTAATTTCGCGTGGAGTAGTGTTACCTAAAACGGACATATTCCCATCCAATTATTTTTGAGTGAATAAAAATAGATTACTAAATATCACAATCTATGTAGAAATTTAGCTAGAAATTTTTCAAGCTCTAGCGTAAATATGAAGGTACTGAAGCATGACATTGAATGTCAAAGATTTAAAGGAGTTAATCATGGGAAAACTCAATAAAACAGACCGAGAATGGCAAAGAGAGTTATCACCAGAGGAGTATCGCATTACCCGTCAAAAGGGAACTGAGCCTGCTTTCACAGGGCGATATTGGAATACCAAACAAGAAGGAACTTATGTTTGTCGTTGCTGTGGCGAACCTTTATTTACTTCAGAAACCAAATATGACAGTGGTTGTGGATGGCCTAGTTTTTATCGTCCAATCAACCAAACAGTCATTGAAGAACATGACGATCACTCACATGGCATGATTCGTACTGAGATTGTTTGTCATCATTGTGACGCACATCTAGGTCATGTTTTTGAGGATGGACCTGAACCTACAGGTCTTCGCTATTGTGTAAACTCAGCTTCATTAGAATTAAAAACCCAAGAAAAAAATGATGAGGAAACCTATCCATGACCAATATTTATCAATTTGAGGCAGAATTGCTAGAAGGGGAAAATAAGCAATTTTCGGACTATGAAGGTAAAGTGCTATTGATAGTCAACACAGCCAGCAAATGTGGATTTACGCCACAATTTGCAGGGTTGGAAGCGCTGTATGAAAAGTATAAAGATCAAGGTTTTGAGGTATTAGGATTTCCGTGTAATCAATTTGGTGGGCAAGATCCGGGTACGCACGAAGAAATTGGTAGTTTTTGCCAGAGAAATTACGGTGTATCCTTTCCGATGTTCGCTAAAGTGGATGTAAAAGGTCCTGAAGCCCATGTGATTTTTCGGTATCTCACCAACAACAGCAAAGGCATTTTAGGAAGTGGAATTAAGTGGAACTTTACCAAATTTTTGATTGGAAAAGATGGCAAAGTGCTTAATCGATATGCACCTACAACTAAACCAGAAAGCATTGAAGATGATATTCAAAAAGCGCTGGCTCAGTAAAAAAAATCAGCTCAATTGAGCTGATTTTTTTTATTCATTTAATTCAAGAAACGGTAATCGGCTAGATTTGCATTTTTGGTTTCTAGCCAATACTTCCATGTATAACTCGGCCAAAGTGAAAAATTCTTTCCGCCTTCTTGCTGATACCAACTCACACAGCCAGATTGCCAAACTGTGCCTGCAAATTTTTCTTGGATTTTACGGTTGAATTCTTCTTGGACTACATCTTTGACCACGATTGCTTTGGTTTTGGATTTTTCTACAGCTTCAATCAGTTGTAGAATGTAATTCACTTGAGATTCGATCATAAAAATTACAGAGTTATGACCTAAAACAGTATTCGGGCCTAAAAGTTGAAAGAGATTTGGAAATCCTTTGGTAGAAATTCCATAGTAGCTTTCAGCACCCTCTTTCCATGCTTCTTTCAACTCAATACCATTTTCACCATAACATTTAAAATCTTTTAAATAAATTCGTGGATCAGTAATAAAACCAGTACCGTAAATTAAGCAATCTATTTCTCGTACTTGCCCATCTTTGGTAACAATCGCATTTTCAGTAATTTCTTGGATGCTGTCCGTCACGAGCTCTACATTCTTGCGATTAAATGTTGGGAAATATCGATTTGATACCAAAATTCTTTTACACCCCATGGTGTAATCTGGTGTCAATTTTTTTGCTATTTCTTTATCTTTGACTTGGAAGCGAATAAAAGCTTCTGCAAGTTTTTGACCCAGTCGCATCATTTGAGGTTTTACAATCGGAACTACGCGTGATTCATTTGACCAATACAAGCGCGCTCGATGCAATTTTCTAAACCAGTCGTATTGGGCAAACAGTTTTTTGTCTAAAGCATTATAAGCACGTTCATCGCGCGGTATTACCCATGCAGCAGTTCTTTGAAACACGTATAACTGTTTGGTTTTTGGTGCAATCTCAGGAATATATTGAATTGCACTTCCACCTGTGCCGATACTGGCTACACGTTTACCATTCAGGTCATAAGCATGATTCCAAGATGATGAGTGGAATACTTCGCCTTTAAATTTTTCGATACCTTTAATCTTTGGAATTTGAGGAATATGCAATGGACCAGAGGCAAAAATAAGGAATTGACTGTGTAGAGCACTTTGATTCTTGATGGATATTTCCCACGCATGAGCTTGCTCATCGAAGCGTGTCGAAATGACTTCGGTATCAAATTGAATAAATTTTTTTAAATCATATTCTTGAATAAGATCTTGAATATATTGGAAAATTTCAGGTGCTTCAGCATATCGTTTTGTCCAATCAGATTTGGGGGCAAAAGATAACGAATACATATGAGACTGAACATCACATGCAGCACCCGGATATTGATTTTCGCGCCAAGTACCACCTACATCTGTAGCTTTTTCAAGAATAACAAAATCTTTGATACCGCGTTTAAGAAGTTGAATCGCTGTGGCTAATCCTCCAAATCCGGCGCCGATAATCGCAATTTTAGTATTTTTCTTGATGAATTGCGTTTCAGTCAAGTCGACTGAATTTGTATCTAGCTGATCTGATCTAACTTCCATTTTAATACTCGTTCATATTATTTGAAGCTATCATAAGCAGTCTGGATTGAAACTGACATGATTTCATTGACATTTAATATTGATATTTTCGGCAATATCCTTTCCCTTTTTTTTAGGGTAAAACATATGCAACTTTAATTTTAAAATTCTGTTTTATGAAAAGGTCGATTCTCGGTTTGTTGTATCTCATACAGGGTATGCGACAGGTCGGAATAAATGTAGACGAAAGATTGGAAGCTGTCGGTTTAAAGGCGGATGCCTTAGATCCGAGTTCAACGATTCAACCTGAATTAGAACAAATCATTCAAAGAATTATTGCTAAAGGGGTTAACCCGCTGCTTGGTTTGGATGTCGGTCAACATTATGCGCTCGCAGGCTATGGTCCGCTTCTTATGCTGTTGGTCACAAGCCCGAATGTCGGTGCGGCTCTCACAAATGGAATACGCTATCAAGCGCTTACCCATTTATCGGGTAGACTTACATTAGAGCAGACGAGTGTCTATGCGGCTTTATGTTATGAACCTCTCAATTTACAAAATGAAGTTGATGAGTTCAGGGCTCAATGTGAAATTTCAGGTACGGTTAAATTCGTGCAAGACATCTACAAAATGATAGGATTGCCTTTTCCTGAAGTGCAGATTGAATTGCCGTTTTCACGACCCAAAGAATCCATCTTTTTAAACAAGTATTTGGATTATTTCGGTGCGCAAGTTCGGTTTGAACATGATAAATTTCGACTGATTTTTGATGCAGAAATTTTAGAATTGAAGTTGCCTTCAGCTGATCAAATCACATTTAATGTCCATCAACAAAGATGTAATGCTGAAATCGAAAGATTGAATGCACAACAATTGAATCAACACCAGTTGATTCAAAGAATTCACGATTATTTGGATTTACAAACGGGGCAGATTCCAACAATGGCAGAAACTGCTCAAGCATTGAATATTCCAGAGCGTACTTTGCGACATCAGCTTAACCAACTGGATACAAGCTATAAGCAAATACGGGAGCAACTCATTCGAGAGAAAGCGCTTCGATTAATTGAGTACAAAGAGTATTCAATCGAAGTAATAGCTGAAATGCTTGGATATTCAGAACCTGCAGCATTTAACCATGCTTTTAAAAGATGGTTTGGACAAAGTCCACGACAGTATGGGAAATAACCTCAGCATGTATGCTCAAATGGTATATGCCAAAGTGTTATTTATCATTTTTTTAAATATTCGTTATACTTCCGACGGCCTAAAAAAGTAATCAATATCTATGTTCCATTCTCATTCTTCGCAAAATAGTTTAAGTCACACTCCGCAATCACCTGCAGAACGTTATGCTCACGCAATTTCGTCAGGACAATTTATGCCTGATGATGCTCAAGCTCAAGCTGTACATGAACTTAATCGTGTTTGGGAAGAACTGATCTTACGATATAAAGCTTCTAAAAAAGCGTTTCGACGTTTTCGCCGTCAAACAGCCCCGAAGGGTGTTTATATGTGGGGTGGTGTTGGGCGTGGAAAAACTTGGTTGATGGACCAGTTTTATGATGCGATACCATTCCGTCGTAAGACGCGTATGCATTTCCATCATTTTATGCAATATGTGCATAAAGAGTTAAATAAAAATTCAGGACAGCAAAATCCACTCGACATCGTTGCTGATCAAATTTACAAAGATGCGGTTGTGATCTGTTTTGATGAATTCTTTGTATCAAATGTCACGGATGCGATGATTTTAAGTGATTTATTCCAAAAGCTATTTGTTCGTGGAATTACACTTGTTGCGACATCAAACATTGCACCAGATGGTTTATACAAGAACGGTATTCATCGCGACCGCTTTATTCCAACGATTGAAATGGTAAAAAAGAATTGTGTCATTTTGAATGTGGATGCAGGTGTTGACTATCGTTTGCGTGTACTGAAACAAGCGCAGTTGTTCAAATCACCTTTAAGCCATGATAATCAGGTATGGATGGCACAACGTTTTTCAGCATTAACCAGTGCTCAAAATGTGAGTGAAGAACCGATCATCATTAATGGACGTAATGTCGATACAATTGGTCATACTGAAGATGTATTATGGTGTGAGTTTTCTGAACTCTGTATGAAGCCACGAAGTCCTGCGGACTTTATCGAAATTGCGAACACTTATAACACTGTCCTAGTCAGTAATGTTCCCGATCTGAATGATTATTTATCAGAAGGAACACGCCGATTCATTTATTTAGTCGATGAGTTCTATGATCGTGGTGTTAAATTATTACTAACCTCACATGCCAGTATCATTGATATATATAGTGGCGAAAAATTAGCGTTTGAAATCGAACGCACACGTTCACGCTTACTCGAAATGCAATCAGATGACTATTTACAATCTGCGCATCGACAAATTGATATGCCTGCAGAATAAATGTGAAAATTCAAAAACGAACCCAAACAGATGATGTTTGGGTTTTTTTATTTGGAGTGGAATAAATTTGAAATCGTCGCTTAAAAGCGTAGAGAAAATAGACATATTGGTTTAAATTAAATCAGATTTGATGGAAATTGGCACTTAAGTCTAATTTCTACCTTTATAAAACTTTATACACTGTAATTAGATTGTTGAATTAAAACGACTCAATAAGTAATAGATCAAAAGTCTCATCTGATTGGTGTCTATAATAAATGATCACTATTTAGCAATGTGATATTACTATTCAGCAATTTATAAATGGGTATACTAGATTCTCTTGTATAAAAAGTAGCAATATCAGGAAAGACAATGACTGCACGTATTCAGAAAGGCAAGTTAGCGATTGCTAAAGAACTCTACGATTTCATCGAAAATGAAGCACTACCAGGTTCTGGTTTAGACAGTGAAACTTACTGGAAAAACTTTGAACAAGTCGTTGTTGATCTTAGCCCAAAAAATAAAGCACTCTTGGCTAAGCGTGATGACATTCAAGCGAAAATTGATGAATGGCACCGCAATAATAAATTTGAATTAGGAGCTTACAAAGCTTTCCTGACAGAAATTGGCTACTTATTACCAGAAGTAGAAGATTTTCAAATTACAACTGAAAATGTAGATGAAGAAATCGCACTATTGGCGGGTGCACAATTGGTTGTGCCTGTACGTAATGCACGTTACTGCTTGAACGCTGCAAATGCTCGTTGGGGCTCTTTATATGACGCATTGTATGGTTTCGATGTCATCTCGGAAGAAGGCGGTGCGGAAAAAGGTAAGGGGTATAACCCTGTTCGTGGCGAAAAAGTTATCGCTTTTGCTAAAAATTTCTTAAATGAAACTTTCCCTTTAGCAAATGGATCACATGCGGATGCTACGAAATACGCTGTTGAAGCAAAAAAATTAGTGGTAACGCTTCAAGATGGCAGCACAACGAATTTGGCTAAAGAAGCTCAATTTGTAGGTTTTAATGGTGAAGAGTCTGCGCCGACAGAAATCGTTTTATTAAATAATGGTTTGCATGTCATCATTGAAATCGATGCGACAAGCCCAATTGGTCAAACGGATGCTGCTGGCGTAAAAGATCTTGTTTTAGAATCTGCGGTAACAACGATCCAAGATTTGGAAGACTCAATTGCTGCGGTTGATGCTGAAGAAAAAGTTGAAGGCTACCGTAACTGGTTAGGTTTGATGAAGGGTACTTTGGAAGAGAAAATCGAGAAAAATGGTAAAACCATTACTCGTGCTTTAAACAAAGACCGTACCCACAAAAATCTGATCGGTGGCGAAACAACTTTACACGGTCGTTCATTGATGCTTCTTCGTAACGTTGGTCATTTGATGACGAACCCGGCGATCCTAGTGGATGGTCAAGAAATCTATGAAGGTATCATGGATGCATTGATCACACCGTTATTAACGTTTGCTGACATCAAAGGTCAAAATGAAATCAAGAACTCTCGTAAAGGTTCTATGTATATCGTTAAACCTAAGATGCATGGCCCTGAAGAAGTTGCATTTGCAGTTGAACTATTTGAGCGTGCAGAACAAGCTCTAGGTTTGCCAGCAAAAACGCTTAAAATCGGGATCATGGATGAAGAGCGCCGTACTTCTGTAAACTTGAAAAACTGTATTGCTCAAGCGAAAGATCGTACCATCTTCATTAACACAGGATTCATGGACCGTACAGGTGACGAAATCCATACCTTTATGGAAGCAGGTCCATTCGTTCGTAAGGGTGAAGTTAAATCTCAAATTTGGTTCCCTGCATATGAAAACCGTAACGTGATGGTTGGTTTACAAGCAGGCTTACGTGGCAAAGCACAAATTGGTAAAGGCATGTGGCCTAAACCAGATATGCTTTTAGATATGTATAAAACCAAAATTGAGCATCCTGAAGCTGGTGCGAGCTGTGCTTGGGTTCCATCACCATCTGGTGCTGTAATTCATGCGATTCACTATCACCAATGTAATGTTTCAGCGCGTCAACAAGAGTTGTTAAAAACTGAAGCATTACCTTTAGATGATTTATTAACTCCACCATTAGCGACTGATACGAATTGGACTGATGAAGAGAAAACCAAAGAGTTAGAAAATAACCTTCAGGGTATTCTTGGTTATGTTGTTCGTTGGGTTGATTTGGGTGTTGGTTGTTCTAAAGTTCCAGACATCAACAACGTTGGTTTGATGGAAGACCGTGCAACTTTACGTATTTCATCTCAACACGTTGCTAACTGGTTACGTCACGGTATCGTGACTAAAGAGCAAGTTGAAGAAGTAATGCAACGTATGGCTAAAATTGTAGATGAGCAAAATGCGAACGATCCAGCGTACACACCAATGGCGCCTGGGTTTGACGGTTATGCTTACCAAGCAGCATATGATTTAGTGTTTAAAGGTGCTGAACAACCATCAGGTTATACAGAACCATTACTTCATGCTTACCGCTTGAAGCTTAAAGGTTATACTGGTGACTAATTAAAATAAAAAAGCCTCTCCGGAGGCTTTTTTTACGATTGTGTAAAATAGTTGACCATTGGGTAAAAAGTGGCATGTAGAGGGACATAAAATGACGCGATATTCAAATTTAAATCAACAGTATATTAACGGTTCTTGGTTAAAAGGCTCTTCAGAGCGTGTCATACAAAATTTTAATCCATTTGATTTAAAAGAAATACACCAAATTCAAGCGGCGAATCAGTCTGATGTTGATCTCGCTTTTTCTGCAGCACAACAAGCATTTGATCTTGGCTTAATTACCTCTGCTATAGATCGCAAGAAAATCATTCAGAAGCTGCATGACATCATACAATTACGTAAAGACGAAATTATAGATTGGCTGATTACCGAGTCTGGAAGTACGCGTCTCAAGGCAAATATTGAAGTAGGTGCTGCGCTTGGTATTATCTCAGAATCATTCACTTTTCCTGATCAAATCCAAACTGTTCAGCTAGAAAGTAAAGATCCTGCGAGAAAAAGTTTTTATCAACGCAAAGCGTTGGGTGTTATTGCTGTCATTAGCCCTTGGAATTTTCCATTTCATTTGTCAATGCGATCGGTTGTTTGCGCAATCGCATGTGGAAATACAGTGGTACTAAAACCTGCGAGTGACACACCTGTTACAGGTGGAACATTATTAGGGAAATTGTTTGAAGAGGCGGGTGTGCCCGCTGGTGTACTGAATGTCATTGTGGGTAGTGGTAGTGAAATAGGGGATTATTTTGTCGAGCATCCTATCCCGAAGATGATTTCATTCACTGGCTCTACAGAAGTAGGACAAAATGTTGGTGCTAAAGCGATGGCCAGCTCTAGAATCAAACGACTTGCTTTAGAGCTTGGGGGGAATGCGCCATTATTAATTCTTAAAGATGCAGATTTAGATTTGGCAGTCGATTTGACGATCAAGGGGCGCTTCCTTCACCAAGGTCAAATCTGTATGAGCACTAATCGTGTCATCGTAGATCAATCGATTCACAATGAATATGTTGAAAAGCTTTTAAACAAAGTCAAAGATATTCCTGTGGGTGATCCTAATCTTGATGAGACGCTTATAGGACCTATTATTAATAATACACAAGTGAAACAGCATCAACGAATCATTGATCAGGCTCAAATAGAAGGTGCTAAGTTGGTCTATGCTGGGGGTATTGAGAATAATTTGGTTTCACCTCATGTGTTTATCGATGTATTGCCGACATATGCAATTGCTCAAGAGGAAAGCTTCGGACCAATTCTGCCGATCATCAGAGCAGATGATGAAGCACATGCAATAAAAATCGCCAATGACACACCGTTTGGTTTATCTGGTGCTGTATGTACATCTGATATTGAGCGCGGAGTAGAAATCGCTTCAAAACTCGATATTGGAATGACACATATTAATGATATAAGTGTCGCGGACCATGCTAATGCACCATTCGGTGGAGAAAAGAACTCTGGATTAGGGCGCTTTAATGGGCATTGGATTATGGATGAATTCACGCGTACACACTGGATGACAGTACCAATATCATCATAATGAACTGAATTGGATCGGCTATAATAGCCTAAGTTTTTTATAGTATTGAAAATTATGCTATGTGTGCCAACTTTAAGCCAATACAAGCGCATCAAATCCAAGCATTAGAACTTCCACATATTTCATTTGAATATGTGGAAGAGGTTTATCCAAGCTACGAAACCCCGTTATTATTTAAATCTGATCATAGCTACGAGTGGAGGTTAGTTAATTTTGGTTTTATACCAAAATGGGCAACTGATACAGAAATAGCGAAGAAAACCTATAATGCACGCAATGAAACATTAAGCGAAAAAAGAAGTTTTCAAGAAGCATTTGAAAAATGTAAATTTGGTGTAATTCCAGTCACTGAGTTTTATGAAGCAAAATATATTAATGGACGACCGCAACGATGGGGTGTGAGAAGAAAAGATGGTCAGGCATTTTTTATCGCAGCGTTGTATGAAATCACGAAAATTGATCAAATTATTTATCGTTCAGCAACGATGATTACCATGGATGCTATTCATCACGAAATGATGAAGGATTTTCATGAGCCTGGAGATGTTAAACGGTCAGTAATTATTATTCCGCACCATAAATTAGATCAGTGGTTGAGTTTAAAATCCCCCGACATTCAGAACTTTGTTGAAGGCTTTCCAGTAGGGGAATTTGAATGTTTTTATTGTCCAAAACCACGGCAGAACAATACAGCCCAACTCAATATGTTTGATGATGGGCTTTAATCTAAAGTTTAGGAAAATTAATGCGCTAAATTTTTGAAAATATGCTTTAAGCTTTCCATTAGTTTTTCAATTTGAAGTGGGGTTAATCCCTCAAATGTTTGTTCAAGAACCACACTCATCAGGTCATTAATTTTTTTTGTCATTTCTAAACCTTTTGGTGTTAGTACCACACGCGTAATACGGGCATCGTTTTCACACGAGTAAGTGTCAACCATTCCTTCATCTTTTAAACGGTAAACGATTTTTGTAGTCGTCGACATTTTTGACACAATCATGTCAGAGAGTTCTGAAACACTTGCATCTGGTTTAGTAGACAATGCGACAAGCAAACGTCGACGAGAATTATCAACGCCATACTTTTTGAGCACATGGTCAACATTCAGTACATACTGAGAATGGACTTGAGTGATCCAATAGAATGGAAAATTTTCGAGTTCAAAATTTTCAGATGAAGGTAAAAATTTTGCATATTTTTTTGACATCGCTACGTCCTTGTCAGTGTAACTTAATTGTTTTTATTAATTTAAATATTACATGAAGCATAACCTATATTAAAAGAACTATGTTCAAATAATCAACTTATGTTCAAGCGCTTACCTTAAATCAGACAAAAGGTATGACACCTATTGACTTCAGTTTTATAAAACATATTTCAATGATCTGTAAATATCTTTATGTGTATCAAAACAGAAGATTCGAAAAATACAGCTATTCTGATCTTCATGATTATATCTTTATGTCAATTCCACGCTGACCAAATTCTATTGAAAAATATAGGAACTATAACTTGGCACTGATATTTTTTTTTGTGTCGAAAATGTCAAAGACTATTCAAGGATGGCAATTACGACTAAAGATATGATCTAAATTTACATAAAAAATTGTTTTGAACATAAAAAAGTAATTACAAAATAAAATTCTTATGCATAATAGTTTCATCATTTCTGAAAAGGTAACTTTATATATGGACCCGTCGCCGTGTTGGCCTAATTTAGCTTCTTACATTATCTTAAATAATAAGAACCAGGAGATCTAATATGGAATTTTTATTGGATCCTGGCATTTGGATAGGGTTAATTACCCTTATCATTCTTGAAATCGTTTTAGGTATTGATAACTTAGTATTTATTGCGATACTTGCAGAAAAACTTCCTCCAGAACAACGTGATAAAGCCCGTGTAATCGGTTTATCCCTCGCATTATTAATGCGTCTAGGTCTACTTTTTGCGATCTCGTGGTTAGTGACTTTAACTCAACCATTGATTGAAATTTTTGGAAAAACATTCTCAGGTCGGGATTTGATATTACTGTTTGGTGGTCTATTCCTTGTGTATAAGGCTGTCAATGAACTCCATGAAAAAATGGAGGGTAAACCCGAGATTAAAACGAATAACAATGTCGTATACGCTGGTTTTGCTGCAGTTGTGGCTCAGATCGTTGTGCTTGATGCGGTATTTTCACTCGACTCAGTGATCACTGCGATTGGTATGGTGGATAATATTTACGTGATGATGGCTGCGATGATTGTGGCTATGGTTGTCATGTTAATTGCATCAAAACCGTTAACTACGTTTGTTAACCGTCATCCTACGGTGGTTATCCTTTGTTTAAGTTTCTTGTTATTGATCGGTGTAAGTCTAATCGCTGAAGGTTTTGGATTCCATATCCCTAAAGGTTATATTTATTCAGGTATTGGTGTTGCAATTCTAATTGAAGCATTCAATCAATTTTCGAATCGTAATCTTGAAAAAAATCAAGCGAAGATCCCGTTACGTCATCGAACTGCAGATTCAATTTTGAAATTGATGGGCAGTAAATTGGATGCCGATATTGCAACATCCAAAGAAGTTGAAGAAATTCAACAAGCTTTTGGTGATGAAGAGCGTTATATGGTTGGTGGTGTGCTATCACTTGCTGAACGTTCAGTTGCTTCAATTATGACACCTCGAAATCAAATTTCTTGGGTTAATATTGAGGACGATGCCGAAGCAATTCGTGAACAGGTATTAGCTGTACCTCATAGTCTTTTCCCAGTTTGTCGTGGACAATTGGATAAAGTCATCACGATTGTACGTGCAAAAGAATTGATTGATGCATTAGATGATCCAGATCAACTAAAAGATTTGATGAAACGTGTCCGTCCTATTTTCATTTATGAAAAAATGAAAGTGATTGATGCAATTAATACATTAAGAACTTCTAAAGGTTCATTGGTACTTGTTACAAATGAATATGGCAATATTCAAGGCTTAATCTCACCATTAGATGTTTTTGAAGCAATTGCTGGTGAATTCCCAGATGCTGATGAACAGCTTGAATTGGTTAAAATCGATGATACCACTTGGAAGGCGTCTGGTATGTTAGATTTATATCAATTAGAGCTGGCGCTCGATATATTAGATTTAGATCTGGTGCAAGAAGACTCAGGTTACTTTAGTGTTGCAGGACTGATTTTAGATAAAACGAGTGGGGCGGTTGAAGTTGGTATGTTGATTGAACACCAAGGGGTTAATTTCGAAATTCTAGAAATGGAAGATAATCGAATTAAAACCGTTAAAATCACGCTTTAAACTCTAATAAAAAAGCTCCTTATTGGAGCTTTTTTTTGCTTAAATTTCTATATAAGGTATGGAGTTAGCGAAGTCGTAGTATGAAATATGAGATAAGATGCTAAACATATTGCAATCTGTTTTATAGCGAAGGAATGTCAGATCATGATCGATCAAATGGAATTATCGGTAAGACTTGCTATTTTTTTTAGTGGTATTTTTTTATTGACCGGTATGCTTACTGGTGTATGGAAGTATGTGCAAATCAGCTTATCTAAACAAGCTCGAGCACATTATTATGTTGATATTGCGCATAGGAGTAGTTTGCTATATGCACCTGCAACGTTAATTCTAGCGGTTATGGCATATTTTTCAGCGTTGAATGAATCGACAAATTTGCTCTTTATTTTGATTAATATTTTCTTTTTTGCATTTTCAATTTTAAGTTATATTTTGCATGGCTTATTGAAAGATACGACAAATCAGTTCAAAGAACCACATCAATTAGGGCGTATTGAATTACCAAAATTGCTCATGAGAGGTGCGATGGTACTATTGGTCGTAGGTGAGGTTGGGGCGACCTTAGGTTTGCTTTATGGTTTATATGTTGGGTTATTCTAATAAGTAGAGCAGAATTGAAAAACTTGTTATTTTGATAGAGTGCTTTAAATGATGACATTGACTTTAAGATGGATGCTTTGGCATCCATCTCTTAGTCTAAATGTGCCTCTTGATCAGAAAGCTTTTGAGTACGATATTTCGTGTCAATAAAGGCCCACACGTAAAATGCTAGCGTCGCAGCAAGTGCATAAGCAAAATATTCAAGCTTCAACGTGCCTTGAATTGTACCTTGCACAACAAGTGTCAGCATGAGAGCAAACATTGTGCTTAAAAAAACGACAGCATTGTTGTTTGCTTTAAGAGTATTAATGAAGACTTGCTTGTTGAAATGTAATGATAACATCTCCATCCCTCCTGATAATTCATGACAAATCTGAATGATTTAGTCGACTTTGTTTACATACTTGTACAGGGGATTGAAGAATAAAGCAAGTTTTTAACACTCTATTATGTAAATAAATTATGACATTAATATGACAAAAGTCGAAATATTTGAAATTAAGATACTACGTGAGCTAAGTGCTAGAATTATTTCGATAAATCGTGATGAGATGAATAGAGTTTCTTGTAATTCTTTAATCTATTTACTTTTTAGCATCTTGCAAAACAAATAAATAGTAGCAAAAGTCATTCCAAATCAGACTGATGAGGTCAAAGTTAAGGTGGGTAAGCAATAATAGTCTGTTGGATAAACGAGACAATTATTGATTACAGAACAAATACGGCTTGGGTAAAACAATATTTATTGATAAATCACCTGAATTTACTTCTTCAGTCTATCCAGTATGTAGACAATGACAAATACAACTAAAGAAGGAATCAACCATGCTAAATTTTGTTTAGCCAATGGTAGATTGTTCATAAATGCTGGCAAGAAATGATCTAATTCTGCAACCTTAAGTCCATCAATAATACCGAATATGAAAGCAACCGCCGTAACAGGCGCAATGACGCGTGGAGCGGAATTAAAGAACTTCCACATAAATCCCATCATGATCACCACAATCGCTGGTGGGTAGATTGCACTTAATACAGGTACAGAGAAGGCGATTAACTTGGTTAAACCTAAGTTGGAAATGACAAATGAGAAACCAACAAGAATGAAAACCCATTTTTTGTAAGTAATCTTCGTGATTTGTGAGAAATATTCTGCACATGCACAAGTCAAACCAATTGCCGTAACCATGCATGCGATAAAAATCATCGCCCCTAGAAAATATGAGCCAAAGTCACCAAAGGCATGCTGAACATAGCCATGGAGAATAATGGCACCATTTGCAGCGTTAGGTGCAGCCTCGTGACTACTCAGTCCAAGTTTAAATAGGCTAATGTAAACCAGTGTAAGGCCAATACCTGAAATTAAACTTGCGATCACTGCATATTTGGTAATTAACTTTTGATCATTTACACCACGTGAACGTATCGCATTAATAATGACAATACCAAATACTAAAGCTCCTAAAGTGTCCATGGTTAAATAACCATTAACAAATCCTTCTGAAACAGGACTATTGATATAATTTCCAATGGGTGCAGGGATATAATCTGCAGAAACTAAAAAGGCACTACCACCTAAAATGATCAAAGAGAGAATTTTGAGTGGAGATAAAACATAGCCGACAGTATCCAAAATTTTATTCGGATAAAGTGAGATTAAAGTTACAAATGCAAAATAAATTGCACTGTAGATCAACAAGGTCGATGAAGACGTTCCAAAATAACTCGAAAAACCAATTTCAAAAGAAACTGTAGCTGTCCGAGGTGTCGCGAAAAGTGGTCCAACAGCAAGATAGCATGCTACGGTTAAGATTAAACTTGCAATCTTACCCAGTGGAGAGCTTAAAAGTTGAATAGAGCCTTCAACACGCGATAGCGCAATGATCGTGATAACAGGAAGGCCAACAGCAGTAATTAAGAAGCCAAAAGCAGCTAACCAAACATGTTCACCCGCTTGTTGAGCAACAATAGGTGGGAAGATAATATTGCCTGCACCGATAAATAGTGCAAAGGTCATAAAACCTAAGGCAATAATGTCCCGTGTACGCAAATTGGTCATAAGGGAGATCGGTTCAAGAAAAAAGAAAGCGATTTTAGAGCAAATGTCAGTAAATAGGGAGGGCGGTCATCCATCGAATGGAATAGTAAAAAAGCAAGAAGCGAATAATTTTATTGGATGGGAAATTATGAGTTAAATTAAGTCTATGTATTTATAAAACTAATAAAATAAATTTATTTATTGAATTGAAATTAAGCAGAGCATAGATCTTGATTCGCAAAATAAAATAATGTACTGAATGGTTAAATAATAGTCGAAAATGATTAAGTTACAGATAGTCTATAGCGTTTGTGATCGACAAATGAAAGTCCTATAATGAATCCTGAATTAAAAAGGGGTTCATCATGAAGGCAACAGCTGTCACCATTAAAACTGAACAAGATATTGAAAAACTAAGAATATCGGGTCGGCTTGCGGCACAAGTGCTTGCAATGATTGGTGATTATGTGAAGCCAGGTGTGAGTACTGAGTATCTTGATGATATCTGTAATGATTACATCGTCAATACACTCAAGGTGACGCCAGCAAATGTGGGTTATTACGGATATACAAAAACAACCTGTATTTCGAAAAATGAAGTTGTATGTCATGGTATCCCTGCTTCCAATATTATCTTAGAGGATGGAGACATCATTAATATTGATGTTGCAATCATCAAGGATGGTTATTTTGGTGATACCAGTCGAATGTACTATGTAGGTACAATTAAACCTGAAGCAAAAAAATTAGTCGATACGACTTATGAAGCGATGCTTGCAGGTATTAAAACGGTTAAACCTGGCGCGACACTAGGTGACGTGGGTCATGCTATTCAACAAGTTGCGCAACGCGAAGGTTTTACGATTGTACGTGAATATTGTGGTCACGGTATTGGAAAAACCTACCATGAGCAACCGAATGTATTGCATTACGGACAGCCTGGTCAGGGATTAGTATTAAGAAAAGGAATGGTGTTTACCATTGAGCCTATGGTGAATGCAGGCAAAGCCAAAGTTAAAGAATTAAAAGACGGATGGACAGTAGTTACAGCAGATAAATCTTGGTCTGCACAATGGGAACATATGGTTGCTGTGACTGATGAAGGATATGAATTATTGACACCTTGGCCTGAAGGTACGGGTGAATATCCTGTAATTTAATTCCCAAAAGCCTATTTTTTTAAATAGGCTTTTTAATTTGTATACGCATCAAATGATAAATAATAAATCCAATAACCAATCCCCAAAAAGCAGATCCAATGCCCAAAAACTGAACTCCAGATGCAGACATTAAAAAAGTGATTAAAGCAGCATCACGATCTAAATCTTCTTTAAATGCGATACTGATGTTATGTCCAATCGTTGCAAAAAGTGCGATCGCCGCCAAAGTGGTGATCATTTCTCTAGGGAATGACAGTAATAATCCCGTTAGTGTCGCTGCAAAAATGCCCATAAAAATATAGAACACTCCACAAGCCATACCTGCAATATAGCGTTTAGCAGGGTCTTGATGAACTTGTTCATCAAGGCTCACAGCTGCACTAATTGCTGCGATATTGGTTGAAAATGCCCCGAACGGAGCGAATATTGCTTGAGCAATTCCTGTCCAACTTACTAATTGGTTGACATGAGGTTTGTAACCATAGGATCTGATCATTGCTAAACCAGGTAAATATTGTGAAGCCATATTGATGATCAAGAGGGGAATAGCTAAACCCAGAATACTTGACCAGTGAAATTCAGGCTGAATCCATACTGGATACGTCATTCCGTAGTGAATTTTGGTTGCTGTATATTCAAAGAAAAAAGGTGTGGCGATAATGCAAGCTAACAATGTAATGACAATGGAGTGACGGGGTAATGCTTTTTTACTTATAAAATATGTACTGATCAAGATTAGAACATAGATCAATTGGTCTTGCATGACCGTAAATAATGAAATGCCAAATTTTAATAACACTCCAGCTAACATGGCGCTTGTAAGAGATTGCGGTAAAAATTCAAGAATTCTTTGAAATATTCCAAAAAAGCCCAATACAGCAGTCATAATTCCGCATATTAAAAATGCCCCTATCGCCTCATTCAAATTGTATCCTGAGCCTGTAGCGATAATCAGTGCTAGTCCTGCTGTTGACCATGATGTTGCAACTGGATATTTAAACTTCCAGCTTAAGATCAGTCCTGATAATCCTATACTCAAACCCAGTGCCCAAAACCATGAGCTAATCTGTGCTTGATTTGCACCTAATACTTGTCCAGCTTGAATAACCAGTACAGATGAAACGCTAATGCCAATTAAAAATGTAATAAAGCCAGCGAAAACAGCAGGTAGACTTAAATCTTTTTTTATTCTTGTTATCACGTCTATGAGCATTTTTATATTATTTCCCTAATGATTCTGTGAAGTTAAGATTACATTGTTGATGTCGCAAGTTTGATCCCAAACAATCCAAATAAAATACCAATAGCGGCAACAGAAGCAGCTGCTAATTTATAATGCGTGTTGAAGTAATTTGAAATTTTGATACCTGTGAAGATCAACATACTTAAGTAGGCTATACTCATTAATTGTAAAATTACAGCAAGCATTAAAAAGCTTTGGGCTGGATAAGGATAAGCTGGATCTACAAATTGAACAAAAAACGATAAAAAGAACAGTATTGCCTTTGGGTTAATCAGACTAATGAGTAATGCGGTACGAAAAGGATGAAATTTTTCTTGTTTTTGTACAATAGAAACATTAGCTTGATCTTTACTTGGACGTTTCCAAGTTAAATAGGCTGCATATATTAAACGGATACCTAAATAACTAAGATATAAAGCACCAATAATTTTTAGGGCGAAAAAAATCCAGGGAAATTGATGCAATAATGTTGCGGCACCTAAGACAGTTAGCAAAATAAGGATGCTATCTCCACACAAAATACCGAAAGCACCTTGATAGCCCACTTTTATGCCAAAGCGAGTCGCAATAGACATGACATAGAGCGAGTTAGGTCCAGGTAATAAAATAATAAGTAATGTACCTATTAAATAGGTTGGAAGATCAGTTATACCAAACACTCATTTATCTCTTAAAAAATAATCGAGCTCCTAAGAGCTCGATTGAAAGAATGATGGATAGGTGCAATTAAGCTTTTATATCAGCATCTATGCCAAATGATTGTTTTAACAGAGAGCTGAGTTGATCTCTTGCCTTAATAAAGCCATCTATACCGCCTTGCAATAATTGCGATGCCATAAGATCTTTCTGAATTTGCGCTTTAAAATCTATTTCAGTGATTGGACTAAGTGATTCGATATTTGAGCTGTGTGCATTTGCATTTAACTGAACTTCAACTTGGCGATGATCTTGAGCCAATTCGTCAAGTAAATTCGGTGATACAGTTAAGAGGTCGCATCCAGCAAGTCCGAGAACCTGTTCTATGCTACGAAAGCTGGCGCCCATAACTTCAGTTTTCACCTGATTTTGTTTGTAGAACTCGTAAATTTGTTTAACGGATTGCACACCAGGATCTTGTTCAATTGGATAGTGATCCACATTTTCAGCTTTTTTATACCAATCGAGAATACGACCTACAAATGGTGAAATTAATGTGACCTGAGCATCCGCACATGCTTTTGCTTGATGTAAGCCAAACAACAAAGTTAAGTTGCAATGAATGCCTTCTGCTTCAAGAACCTTAGCAGCTTGAATACCTTCCCATGTTGAGGCGATTTTAATTAAAATTCGGTTTTGATCAACACCATAAGTCGCATAGAGAGCGAGTAATTCTTTAGCTTTAGCAATTGTCGCGGCTGTATCGTATGAAAGTGCTGCATCAACTTCTGTTGATACTCGACCTTCAACTACTTTTAGAATTTCCACACCTAATTTGACAGTCAGGATATCAATTGTTCTATCGATTAACTCATCTGACTGATAACCCTCTGACTTTGCTTGATCAAATGCAGCTTCAATCAGTTCTTTGTTTTCAGGGAATGAAGCTGCTGCCGTGATGAGTGAAGGGTTAGTGGTAGCATCCAATGGCTTAAATTTTTTTATAGCGTTTAAGTCACCTGTGTCTGCAACAATTGTAGTGAAGTTTTTTAATTGAGATAAAGCTGTTTCAGTCATTGCGATCTAATTCTTTGTTTCATTACTTATACCATCTTTATAACACATGATTATTTTGAAACATGCTACAAAAGTTTTAAATCAAGTTATTTTCCTACATTTTTCTTTTATTTCTGATGTGATGAATTAAAAATTGAGCAGCTTTGCCCAATGGTTGCTCTTTACTCCAAACCAGATCGATAAAATAATCAAATTTTGGAGTGAAATCTGAAAATCGTAGAACTTTAAGTTTTTTCTTTAATGTTGGTTGTTCGAAAAGCATTTCAGTGGGTAAAACTCCCCATCCAAGTCCTTGTGAAATTAGTCTACATGCAGAATGGTGATTGTCTGTACGCCATGCATCTTTGGAGAAGAGTAATTCAGGCTTAATGTTCCGATCGCGACTAGCGACTACAATCTGACGACTTTGAAAAATTTCTTCATAGCTCACTTTTTGATTTTGGCACAGCGGATGATGAACAGATGCAACTGGAATTAAACTTTCTTTCATTAATTCCACGAATTGTTCATTCGCCTCAATATGTTCACGCTCAAACATCAATGCTAAATGTGCTTTACCCGTTAAAATCATTTGTTGAGCATCTTCTTGTGGTGCGCTGAATATATTGATTTGTAGTTGAGGAAATTGTTGTTCTAATAAAACAATATAATCAGTCCATCTACTATGCAGTAACTCAGATACCACCACAATATTTAATTCGGTTTCGATGCCGCTACTCAAACCAAATGCATGTTGTTTCCATTGATTCATTTCAATCAATAAATGATTAGTACGTTCATACAAAACTTTGGCTTGAAGTGTTGGCTGTGGTTCACGTCCTACTCTTTCAAACAGTTGAAGATTCAGATCAATCTCTAAATTGGAAATCGCCATACTGACAGCAGAGGGGACCTTGCCTAACTGACGTGCGGCTGCGGAAAAAGAACCTGTTTCCATCACAGTTTTAAAAACGACCAATTGTTCTTGATTAATATTCATGTTTATTCTTTCAAAAATTTTGATAGATTCTAACTCGATCATTCAATATTATGAAAATAAAATGCGCTCATGAATAACAATGTTGATGAGTGAACGCATGTTTTTTTCAAAGAGAAGAATTATTCACGCAATAAGCTATGAAATCATTCTATTGGTGATCATCGCAATTTCTTTGAGTTTTATTTTTGAAGTTCCCCTGGAGATTGCAGGTTCATTAGGTGTGATTATGGCCGTACTTTCAGTGATCTGGAATATGATTTTCAATCATTATTTTGAAAAAATTGAAGCGCGCAATCAGTGGAAGCGTACTGTAAAAGTTCGTATATTGCATGCGCTAGGATTTGAAGGTGGCTTGATGTTAGTGACCATTCCAATTGTTGCATATATGATGGATATGACGCTCATACAAGCTTTTATCGTCGACTTAGCTTTGACGCTTAGTATTCTGGTGTATACGTTTATATTTCAATGGTTCTATGATGGGATCGAAGCTAAACTGGGTTATGCACCTGAGGCTTTAAATCATTAAAACTTAAAATAAAAAAGCATCTCTATTGAGATGCTTTTTTTATTTAAAATTTGTAACCAATTCCAATATAGCTGATTAAAGGATTAAGATTGATTTTTGTTGATGATGAAACTAATGGACGCCCTGATATTTGGTCATAAACTGTAATTTTCGACTTATTCGATAAATCTACATAGGTTAGTGATCCGGTAATATAGATTCTATTTGAAATGTCGTAATTTGCACCTAAAGTGAATACTGCTCCTAAAGCATCAGTGGCTTTCACTTTAACCTTTGGATCTACTGGAGAATTAATTCTTACTGCTATAGGATCTACAAGAGCATCTAATAGATTTCCATTGATATCCTTTGATGGATCACTATCTCTAACAATATTTGTAATATGACCGATACGATGTCCAGCAGTTATTAGTTCTTCCTCAAGACCTTTATCAATTTTTAGTCCAGTAAATGTTGCATACATGACACCTGCACCGACATAAGGTCTAAATTTATTTATACCTGTAGTACCAAAGTGGTACTGTGCGGTTGCAGCTGGAGTCCAAGCTGTTGCTTCTGCCAACTTTGATCTGCTCCCAAGATCAGTTACAAACAAATTTCGATCAGGCCCTAATATATCAATAATAGCAGCATCAATCATTGGATTAAGTGCAATAGGTTTTGCATTAATCTGACCTTTCCCCTTAATATCAATTTTGGGTGGAACACCTCCAATCATTTGAAGTGAAATGTTATCATTGACATAATAATTAATCATTAAACCCAAAGTATCCCCATCCTTAGGTTTTAAGCCAGCATTTTCAGTCCAATTGCTTAATCCGTCCATTTTTGAGGTTATGCCCATATTTTTCCATAGGTCGTACTCATAATCAGGATCAACGGCTGTATTAATCGACGTATTTCCATATTTCCCCTGAGGCATTATATGTAGCCATCCAGTACTAACAGACCATTTATATTTAGGCTCAACTGAGTTCGCCAAAATTGTGGTACTGATGCAACATAATAGAATTACTGAGTATATGTTTTGTATCTTTTTCATTTTTTTTCCTTTAATTGGCTAAAATCCATTTTTAGCTCTTTAATTATGTAATAAAATGCTAATTTTTAAAGTTTAATGTCAGTCATTCGTCTAAAAAAAATAAATACTCTGTCAATCTTTTTTATGAAAATAAAAAAAGCCCCTCAATCGAGGGGCTTATTTGTTAAGAACATCGAATTATTTTTCAATAATAGCCGTTACACCTTGACCACCTGCAGCACAGATCGAGACAAGTACACGACCTGAACCTTTTTCATTTAAAATCTTTGCAGCAGTTGCGATAATACGACCACCCGTTGCGGCAAATGGGTGACCCGCAGCCAACGAAGAGCCTTTAACGTTTAACTTCGCACGATCAATTGAACCTAAAGGCGCATCTAAGCCTAGACGTTCTTTACAGAATTTAGGATCTTCCCAAGCTTTTAATGTAGAAAGAACTTGAGATGCAAATGCTTCATGAATTTCATAGTAGTCAAAATCTTGAAGTTTTAAATTAGCACGCTCGAGCATACGTGGAACTGCGTAAGCAGGAGCCATTAACAAACCTTCTTTTTTACCAATGAAATCTACAGCAGCAGTTTCAGAGAAACTTAAATACGCTAAAATTTCGTGACCATTTGCTTTAGCCCATTCTTCTGATGCTAATAATACACAAGAAGCACCATCGGTAAGTGGAGTAGAGTTACCAGCAGTCATTGTACGAGCATCACCTTTACCAAACGCTGGCTTAAGTTTTGCAAGCTTTTCTACAGTTGAATCAGGACGTAAGTTGTTGTCGCGCTCAAGGCCAAGGAATGGCGTCATTAAATCGTCAAAGAATCCTGCTTCATAAGCTGCAGCCATTTTCTGATGAGACGATGCAGCAAGTTCATCTTGAGCTTCACGAGAAATGCCCCACTCAAGTGTTGTGATCGCTTGGTGATCGCCCATAGATAAGCCAGTACGAGGTTCACCATTTTTAGGAGCATCTAGCAAATCTTTTACGTTAATTTTAGTTAACGCTTTAAGACGATCTTTACCTGTTTTTGCAACGTTGAGTTCTAAGAGGGCTTTACGTAATCCATCACCAAATGCGATAGGAGCATCTGAAGTGGTATCCACACCACCTGCAATACCCACCTCAATTTGACCAAGTGCAATTTTGTTCGCTACGAGGAAAGCGGCTTGAAGCCCAGTACCACAAGCTTGTTGGATATCGTAAGCTGGAGTTTCAGGTGCAAGCTCTGTGCTTAACACACATTCACGCGTCATATTGAAATCACGGCTGTGCTTCAGTACAGCACCAGCAACAACTTCACCCAGACGTTGACCTTGAAGATTAAAACGCTCAACTAGACCATTCAATGCTGCTGTAAGCATATCCGTATTTGTAGCTGTGAAATAAGCACCATTAGAACGTGCGAAAGGAATACGATTACCACCGATAATTGCAACACGGCGTACAGTATTTTGAGTCATAGTTTTTTCCTGTTCAGCGGAAGATTGAGTCGTAGTTGCTGAAGTTTGATTTTCAGCTTTAGTTTTATTTGTTGCTGCTGTTTTTTTGCGAGTCGTCGACGTACGAGGGCGAGTCGCTTTTGGAGTATTTGCGTTGTTGGCACTGTTTGCATTACCACTACTCGTATTTGAACGAGCTTTTGATGTATTTGACACAGTCGCTTTCGCAGAATTCTCAGTTGTTGGATTTTCTTGAGTTGTTTTGCTCATAAGGCTTTTCCAAGCATATTTGGGATATTCTTGAGTGCTACATTAGCATAATCGCTAAGAGGTCGTATTGACTAAAATGACATTTAGCAATGCTTTCAGGTCAAGACATACATAGAGTAACTCAAGTATTATTTAACTGAAACGCAGGGATCGATTAATTTACTAAGTATCAGAGTTTGAACTGAACTTCATCTACACCATAGATCCTTCAAAAAATTATTCTATCGAGAGATCATATTCATGACTGACCAATATCAAGCTTTTGCAAAATCTCCAATTGGTAAATTTGTCATCAAAAATTTAGGTTTACCATCTCCAATTCACTTAGATCGCTTTGAATCAGCAACGCCTGTTGTTCAAGGCGCTGTTTTATTCGGTTCTGCGTCTAAAAGTCTTTTTAATGGTGAAATTGCGCAAGTTCTGAGTAATATTCATGCCAACAGCTATGCGGGAAACAATGCTGAGTTACAACAAGCTGCAGCTAAAGTAGGGTTGAACTTAGGTGCGTTTAATGAAGGCGATAAAGAGTCGAAATTCAAAGCAGTTGTGTTTGATGCTTCGGGTATTCAGGACTCTGAACAGTTAATTGAATTGTATAAATTCTTTAATCCAATTGCTCGCCAAATTCAAACTTCAGGTCGTGTAGTCGTCGTTGGCTTGACACCAGAATCAGCACCTACAGTGAAACAAGCGATTGCTCAACGTGCATTAGAAGGATTCGTGAAATCTGTAGGTAAAGAATTTAAGAAAGGTATTGCTGCACAATTGGTTTATGTAGATCAAGATGCTGCTTTAAATCTTGAATCTACACTTCGTTTTGTACTTTCTCCGCGCTCAGCGTATGTATCAGGTCAAGTCATTCGTGTTTCAAAAGCAAATGTTGTTGATGTTGATTGGACTAAACCACTTGCGGGCAAAACTGCAGTGGTCACAGGTGCAAGTCGTGGTATTGGTGAAGCGATTGCGCATGTTTTGTCGCGTGATGGTGCTCATGTCATTTGCTTAGATGTACCACAACAACAAGCAGATCTTGATCGTGTTGCGAGTGAAATTGGTGGATCGACTTTAGCGATTGATATCACTGCACCAGATGCTGGAGAAAAAATCAAAGCTGCAGCGGCTGCTCAAGGCGGGCTAGATGTGATTGTCCATAATGCCGGTATTACACGTGATAAAACGCTTGCTAATATGAAGCCAGAGCTTTGGGATCTTGTGATTAACATTAACTTATCTGCGATTGAGCGTGTGAATGACTATTTGTTGTCTAATGAAGGCATCAATGAAAATGGTCGCATCGTTTGCGTATCTTCGATTTCAGGTATTGCGGGTAACCTCGGTCAAACGAACTACGCAGCTTCTAAAGCTGGTGTGATTGGTTTAGTGAAATTTACAGCACCAATTTTGAAAAATGGTGTAACGATTAATGCTGTTGCTCCTGGATTTATTGAAACTCAAATGACAGCAGCGATTCCATTCGCAATTCGTGAAGCGGGTCGCCGTATGAATTCGATGAGTCAAGGTGGTCAACCAGTTGATGTGGCTGAAACAATCGCATTATTTGCTTCATCTGCTTCAACGGGGCTGAATGGAAACATTGTACGTGTGTGTGGTCAAAGTTTATTAGGTGCTTAAGCTTTAGTGGTCATAGATTGTTAAATGAAAGAGAGTAATGTTCAGGCATTGCTCTCTTTATTGCTCGTATGATTTGTTATGATCGTTTTGTTGAGCTGCAAACTTTAAATTTTTTATAAAGATAAATGGGAATTTTTAACATGAAAACACGTCACTTTAGTCAATTGCCAAAAGCTTATTTAGCTTATCCTAAAGTCATTAAAGGTTTAATTTTTAAAAAACCGAAAGGCGAAAAGACACTGCCACAAGTGGATTACATCGTTGATGAATATCGTGTTGATCATGACCATTTAAAATCTTATAACGAAATTTGTGGTTATAAGAATAATGGATATGTACCATCGACTTACTTGGCAGTCATTTCTCAAAGTTTGCAGATGCAAATGATGACACAAGAACCTTTCCCATTTGCTTTGCTGGGTTTAGTTCATATTCGTAATCAAGTTAAGCAGTATCGCAAAATTGGAGTGAATGAAACCATCACGCTATCATGCAAATTTGGTGAGTTAAAACCACATGACAAAGGTTTGCAATTTGACTTCATTACCACTGCGAAAGTAGGTAATGATGTGGTGATGGAGGGTTTAACAACCTATCTTTCTCGTGAAAAAACAAATACTTCATCCTCTTCAAAGGCGAAAGAAGATCAGTTGCCTGAATTTAAATCACAGGGTAATTGGAAAGTCGCTGAAAACACGGGTCGTCGCTATGCGCTCGTTTCAGGTGATTTTAACCTCATTCATATTCATGCAGTTACAGCAAAAGCATTTGGTTTTAAACAAGCGATTGCGCATGGCATGTGGAGTAAAGCTAAAGCATTAGCAAGTATTAGTTTACCGGATGCTTATGATGCTGATGTTTATTTTAAGTTGCCTATGTTTTTACCATCTGAGGTTGAATTTTTAACGGGTGAGCGAGATCAAGCGACATATTTGTTAGTTCGTAATGCAAAATCACAAAAACCTCATGTTTCTGGTGTTGTGAAACCACTTTAATAGATGCTCTAGGCCTAACATGTTTGTTAGGCTTTTTTATAACTATAAATCAAGGATAGAAGATGAAAATTCTAAAAGATTTAATTTACGCTGACACACATAATTATAAGGGTATCGTTCACCATCAGTTTGCAGATTTGGCACATTTATTTAGTCGTTTACAAGACTCTCGTACTGAACAAGGTGGTGCATCATTGGCTGTATATTATGGTCAAGAAAAAGTGGTTGATATTTATGTTGGAAAAAAGTCTTCGAGTGAAGAGTGGTCAGAAGACACGATGGCGATGTGCTATTCCACCGGAAAAGGGATCTTAGCGACTTTGTCGCATATTCTAGTGAGTGAAGGGAAATTAGATTATCGTCAACCCATAGCTGATTATTGGCCAGAATTTGCTGAACATGGAAAATCTGAGATTACTTTGGCTGACGTATTGAGTCACCGTAGTGGTTTATATGATGTTAGAAATGTCATTGCTCAAGCATCTGAAATGGCAGACTGGGATCACATGCTCAATGTGATGGCTAGCGCGACACCACGTTTTAAACCCAATTCAAATTATGCATATCAAGCACTTACGTATGGCTGGTTATTAGGAGGGCTGATTGAAAAAGCGACTCAGCAAAATCTTTCTGAGCTGATGAATCAATATTTAGTAGAACCACTTCAATTAGATGGTGCCTATTTTGGTGTCCCTCAGGATCAACTTTCAAGAATAGCCAAACCTCTAGAAAAAACAAATATTGAAAAAAAGTCATCAACTACTCAAGTTGCACAACAAAAGAAGAAAAAACAGAAAGTTTCATTTTCGGATCGTATCATTCAATATTCTGGTCAAAATCCTGATGATTTTATAGATGCAATGATTCCAAAGGGAATGAAGGGGTTTAGCTTTTTTGATGATCGTGTTCTGACTCAACCCATTCCTGCTGCTAATGGTGTCTTTACAGCCAGAAGTTTAGCGAAAATCTATGCCATGATGGCGCACTATGGTCAGTTCGAATCAAGACAATTTATCAAGCCACTTGTATTCAAACAACTTTCGCAAATTCAAAGCTATGATCGAGACAAGGTGATGCCAATACCTATGCATTGGCGTTTGGGTTATCACAGAGTTATCACGCTGGGTAAAAGTGCAAAAAATGGATTTGGTCATATGGGCTACAACGGATCAGGGGCTTGGTGTGATCCTGAAAGAAAATTAAGCTTTGCCTATACCCATAATTATCCTGTTGGGTCAATTACAGGGGATTATCGTTTGTGGAGTTTATCGCAAGAGGCATTAAGATGTGTGGATCACATTAATAATGGTAAAAAGGGATGGTTTTAACATTTACAAAGGAGAATTTGTATTTATAATGTATACTAACTTTAACTAAAATAAACAAATAGTGACATGATGAATAAAAAAATTACCTTTTTACTAATGGGTTGTTTGATGAGTGGTGTTGTGGCAAGTACAGTACTTACACCAAACCAAAATCAGCAAAGCGGGCAGATTCCGAGCGGTTATGCTGAATTAGAATTTAAATTGCGTGATGGAAATTGGACGAAACAAATCTATCTGCCAAACAATCCAAAAAATAATGACAAGATTAGAATTTCCTCATCGGCGGGATATGCTACATATCTAGATACTTCTAATATTGATATTCCCCTTGAATCAATTCAAATCAATAAAGGAAACACATTCGACTTTATTTATAGTGAATCTTTAAAAAAATGGCGAATCAACAGTACACCCAGTGTCATTTTAGATAATTCAAGTGTACAAAATATTATATCTAATCAACAAACAATACAGCGAGTTCATCTAAAAGATGGCGCTTGGGCAAAGAAAATAGTATTGCCGAGCGATGTTGCTAACAATACGGTAATGTTGATTGAATCTGATGCAGGCAGGGATTCATCAATTGATACAACAAATCTTCTTTTTTCGAGTAATTTTAATTTAAAAAAAGGAGATCGCTATTGGTTTGTATTTAATCAAAATCTAAAAAAATGGGTGCCTGAATATATCAAGCCGAGACAACTAAATGTTAGTTCAGTGGGTACTCAGTTAAATAAAACCGATAGCCCTTTAACTGAAATTATTTTTGGTGATGGAAACTGGGTGTCACAATTCACATTACCAAGTTCAGCATATGACCGTGATCGTGTGATCGTGAAGTCGACTGCAACATGGGAAGCTACTATTTCAAATCAGAATATCAATACCTCAGCAACTTTAAAACTAAATAGAGGTGAACGATATGAATTTATGTTTGTAAAAGAATTAGCGAAGTGGATTTTAGTTTCTGCACCAGAACGTGTGATACAAGCGAAAGATTTAAATAATCAAAAAGTTCCTGATCCTAAACAACCAGTGACACGTGTTAAGTTGGCAAATGGAAATTGGCAATCAGTAATTAATTTACCTGATCGCGCTCAAATCAATGACAAGATAATCATAAGTTCTGGAGCGGCGTGGAGCAGCACAATTCAGGCATCCAATAATTTACGACAAACGATTCAAACTGGTGAAACGCAACGTTTTCTCTATACATCTCAAGGATGGCAAGCTGATAGTGCAACCATTGACATGCTTTTGGTGAGTAGTACTGCTGTTGCAGAGAAATTAGGTGCAAATGCAGCGAAAATGAGGTTGATTGAAGGCTTTGATCTAACCAATGTGTCTGCAGAGAATTCAAATGCCAAGTTTTATCTGCGCAACGTTGGTTATCTGCAATATAAAACACCAGGTTCTAAAACATTAAACAATGTCCTTGATATTGGTCGTGTGGACAAAGTTATTCAGAATGAGCGTAATCGCTTAAAAGCTGATGCTGTATATTATGAAGGTGATGAAGAAGGCTGTGGTTTAGCTTACTTGCTTGAAAACCCTAACTCTAATTATATGATCGGTAGTGGAAGTATTAACTGTGGAATCACGGTTTTACGTCATGAATTCGGTCATAATATGGGGGTGAATCATGATGATACCGCTGGACCAGCACGTGGTTTGGAGCATCCATTGGGTGGTACGATTATGGGAGGTAATAGTATCTCTTATTTCTCAAGCCCAGATTTATTCCATCCAAAGTATGGATACCAATTAGGGGGTACGAATGATCGTGATGCTGTCACTATGATTAATAAAAATGCTAAAGCAGTGTCGCTATTCAAATAACGTATGAAAGTAATTTATATTTTATTGGGTGTAGCAGTTTTTGTGACTGCTACATTTACGTTATATCTAAAACCCGAAAAAGACAAATCATCTGCAAGCTTACAGCAGCATCAAGTTGAAAATGAACTGGGTCAAAATGTTAATGCTCATGACGAACGGCTTGAAAATAAGAATGAATCATCGAGTTCTCATCTGATGCCTGAGCTTATGCCTGTACTAGAACAAAATGTTGAACGGCATATGATTCTTCCAGAAAGTTTTCAGCATCGGGCTGACTCGGGTTATTTATTTAAGTTTAGTCCTGATCAAGTGGCGAGCATGAAAGAGGGCAGTAAATTTCCCTTGAAACTTTTGCAATTTGGTATCAACCGTGTGGCTGAAATTACTGAGATTGAACAAGTTGAGGATGGAATTGTGCGATATAAGGGGCAATTTGAGGATTATCCTGCTGATCTAAACTATTTTACGATTACTCAAAGTATTGAAGATCAATATGCAATTATTAAAGTTTATACAGATAAAGGGTCATATTTTGCTGAAGTAATTAAAGGGATTGGACTCGCTTACCCTGATCAAGTTTTACATGATGATGGGGTTCACGTGCACCAACATACGCATTGATTCATATGCAGACTTGAGATATGGTAATTTTCACAAAATTGTTAAAATTGATTTGTGATTATGCGCCGTAGTACTGTCATCCCATTCGTTTTGATCTCGTCGATTCATATGGCTTCTTGCGATCAGTCCACGCAATCAAATCAACTCTTGAAACAGAATGATTCAATAAAAAATCAAGTAACACCTCAATATATTGGTTTGTATCAAGGTACTACGCCATGTATGGGGTGTTTTTCGCGTTGTGAGGATTGTCCTGGTATGGCTGTTGATTTACAACTTAACGCAGACCAAACGTATGTATTATCACGATTAAGTCTAAGTGGTCATAACCAAGCAGAAGAAATAAAAGGTCAGTTTAAATTCATTAATACTGAGAAGTCTGTGATTCAATTAAGCGGTGTCCCAACCAGAAATATCATTCTTGTCGATTTGGTCAACAAAATACTAGAAATTCGTATCGATGGGACTGGTGAGGAATACGAAAATTTCGATGATTATAGTTTGAATTTAACAGGTTAAATTTTCCCAAGAAAAAAGAGTTGGGTTTAAATTGTTTTTTGAATGTATGAATCATCTGTAACGCATTCACTCTTGCCAAAAAAAACAGTATGCTTAGTCCTGTAATTAGGGAGCATTCATGTATCAGGTTCTTGCGCGTAAATATCGTCCACGTAATTTTTTAGAATTGGTTGGTCAAAACCATGTGTCGCGTGCATTAACCAGTGCTTTAGAGCGTGGTCGACTGCATCATGCTTATCTTTTTACGGGGACGCGTGGCGTTGGTAAAACGACGATTGCAAGGATTCTTGCTAAATGTCTGAACTGTGAAACAGGTGTAACATCTACACCGTGTGAAGTATGTCCAACGTGTACCGCAGTCAATGAAGGTCGATTTATAGACTTAATTGAAATTGACGCAGCATCCCGAACCAAAGTTGAGGATACACGAGAATTATTGGATAACGTACCTTATGCACCAACGCAAGGTCGTTTTAAAGTGTATCTCATTGATGAAGTACACATGCTGTCCACACATTCATTCAATGCTTTACTCAAGACACTTGAAGAACCGCCTGAACATGTCAAATTTTTATTTGCGACGACAGATCCTCAAAAACTTCCAATTACGGTTATTTCACGTTGTTTGCAATTTACTTTACGCCCATTGGCGGTTGATGAAATCACTTCACATCTCACACAAATTTTAACTAAAGAATCAATTAATGCGGAAGCTGATGCGATTTGGCAGATCGCTGAGTCAGCACAAGGTTCTTTACGTGATGCACTGTCGCTAACAGATCAAGCAATTGCATATGGGCAAGGTGCGATTCACCACCAAGATGTGAAAGAAATGCTGGGTTTGATTGATCGCACGATTATTTTCAACCTTATTTTGGCGATACATCAAAATCAACGTGCTAAAGTCAGTGCTTTATTACTCCAGTTCCGTCAACAAGCACTAGATGTTTCTCTAGTGTTGGATCAACTCATTTCAACTTTACACGAGTTGGCTTTACTCCAATATTTACCAGACTTGAGTTTAAAATATAGTGCAGAGATCAATCAGAAAATTATGCAGCTTTCGCGCCTGATTTCGGCTCAAGATCTACAATTGTATTATCAAATTGCATGTAAAGGTCGTGCTGAATTACAAATTGCAGTGACTCAAGAACAAGGCTTTGAAATGTGTGTGCTCAGGTTGTTGGCATTCCGCCCGATGGCGAATAATGAGCAGCTGGCCACTCAAGCACCTCCAGAACAATCAAATGTCTTAAAAGAAGCTGAAAATTTCAATCAGATTTCGACAGAGAATTCAGAATCTATACCGGCAGATCATCAAGAAGCAGGATCGAAAATCAGTTCGCCTGAGAATAATACGAGTTCGATTCAGCATAGTCGTGATGTAAATGATGAGGAAAATACGGATCTAATCTTGTTTCAGCAGATGATGGCATCTGATGATGAGGCTTTTCCTACGGAGTCAGTTCATCCTGAAAAATCTGAATCTGAAAGCTTACATTCAACAGAATTAAATCATGCGGATGATGTCGGTCAGTCTGTATCTGTTGAGGTGAAACAAGAGAATTTAACCAACTCTGTGGTAGGCAGTGGGGAGATTGAGCTGACTTCATTTGGAGCAAGCTTTAATTCAGAACCTGTTGAATCTTCAATTGTTGATCAAGACAATATTTTCTTTTTAGAGCCTAAACCAAATGAACTTTCTGCTGAAAGTGCTGAATTGTCAGTTCAAGAAGAAGGAACATCGAATGGCTCTCATTTCCCAAGTCTAGATCTACCCGATGAGAATAAAATTGTTGTCACAGATGTTGGCTTAAAAGGTTTAATGCCTCAAGATATTCTTAAACTTGAGCCTGTCGAATTGGTAGGTGAATGGGATACTCAAAAGTGGGAATATTGGTTCAGAAATAGTCCATTAACACCTGCGGTACAAGAATTAGCACAACAAGGTCTTATGCAAGGTCAAATTGATGGGACATGTGAATTCTATATCCCTGCAAAATACGAAGCTTTATTGCACTCACTCATTCCGAGTTTAGAAGCAGCACTCAAGCAATCATTTTCAAAATCTCAATTAATCGTAAAATACAACGAACCAAACGGTGAAACGCCTTTCGATCTGCAGGAAAAGCGTAAGCAAAAGGCATATCGACGTGCTGAAGAATTGATTCATCAAGAACCCGTCGTGGAAGACTTATTAAAAACTTTCGGCGGTGAGCTACATAATATTCAGCTTAAGTCTTAAGTTTAGTTGTCATAAACGTAGTTAAGGCTTCGCGTATTGAGTTTGGTAATTCAATATTTTTACGAGAGTCACGGTTGACAAATACATGCACAAAATAACCTTGAGCAGCAGGCTCTGATTGATTTTTCTTAAATATTGAAATGCTATACGTCACTGAAGATCGTCCAATCTTTTCGATAGCGACAGCAACATCAATCACTTCGGGGTAGGATAGTTCAGAAAAATATGTACATTTTGATTCAACAACGAGTCCAATGATAGGCGAAGTTTTAAAGTCAAATAGTGCGTGTTGAATAAGTAGCGCATTTGCGGCGGTGTCAAAGTAGCTGTAATAAGTGACGTTATTGACATGCCCATACACGTCATTATCAGCCCAACGGGTTTGGATGGGAAAAAAGAATTTATAGTCTGCTCTAGTTTTTTTTAAAATAGTTGTCATATTTTATTCAGAAAGTTGATTAAAGATTTCGAGTCATTTAATGATAAATTGCTTGGTAGATGCTTAAAGCATCAGCATAGCTTAGAGCTCTAGGATTGTTTTGTAAGAGGCGCGTTTGTTGCATCGCATCATTAGCTAACATCTCTAAATCTGATTCTTGTACACCTAGCTCATTGAGTTTTAAGCTCAACCCACTCTGGCTAACAAGCCTTTCCATATGATCTATAAATAAATCACATAAGCCATCAGTATTGCCTTTGCTATATGGGTCAATCCATTGCATCAGTTCAGCATAGTATTTCTTCGCTTGAGGTGCATTGAATTTCAGTGTTTCAACAAGCACGATTGCATTGGTATGACCATGCGATAAGTGATAATGCCCGCCCAAAGGATAGGCAAGCGCATGAACCGCTCCAACAGGAGCATTTGCAAATGCTTGTCCAGCCAACATAGAACCTAAGAGCATTTTTTGGCGCGCTTCTAGGTTTTGGGGTTGCTCTAGAACAAGTTTTAAATTTTGATTCAATAAATCCAATGCTTGTTTAGCGAGTAAATCAGAATAGAAATTTTTCTTTAGTTTTGAGGTGTAGGCTTCAATTGCATGCACCATTGCATCAATTCCTGTTGCTGCAGTGATGTGAGCCGGAAGACCTTGAGTAAAAGTTGCATCTAAAATGGCAGTATCCGCATACAGAACGGGTGAAACAATTCCTGTTTTTGTTGTTTTGCCTGTAGTGACAATAGAGATTGGTGTAACTTCAGAACCCGTACCTGCAGTTGTAGGGACTAAGATGAGTGGTAATCGTGGCAATTGAGCTTGATTGACGCCATATAACTCAGAAATCGTTTGGGTTTGATTGGGGTGCGCAAGTACGGCAATAATTTTTGCCACGTCTAAGGAGCTACCACCGCCAAAACCAATGACTGCATCAATGTGTAAACGTTTTGCTTCATCTACTGCATTTAAGATGACATCTTCAGGAGGATCTGCAACGACATCGGAAAAAATACTGAACTCAGTCCCAGTAGCGTTGAAAATGTGAAGAATAGGTTGGTGGAGGTGGTGATCAATCATCCCTTGATCTGTGACGAGAAAAACTTTATTAAATCGATGTTGTTTTAAAATTGAGCCAAGCTGTTGAATACTCCCTAAACCAGAAATAATATTCCCGACAGTTTGAAATTGAAATTGGCTCATCACACATCCTTTTTGCGCTTTAAATAAGATTATTGTTTTACAGTTCTATAGGATTCACTCCTTAAATAACTTAACATATGCACTGCGAAAGTATATGTATTTTTGAGGCGAAGATGACGACGAAAATGCCATACAAAATTTTATGTGTATGTTTAGGAAATATTTGTCGTTCCCCAACAGCTGAAGTGGTAATGAAACACTTTGCGGATTTAGAAAAATTAAATATTCAAGTTGATTCAGCTGGAACCAGTAATTATCACCCAAACAAAGCGCCTGATCATCGAAGTCAAAAGCACGCATTGAAACGAGGATATGATTTATCTTCATTACGTGCGAGACAGATTCGTATTGAAGACTTTAAGGAATTTGATTTAATCTTGGCGATGGATCATGAAAATCTAGTCAATATTCAGAAACTGCAAGTTGAAGCAGCGCAAATATTTCAAAACCATGAACTACGAGCAAAAATAGAGCTCATGAGTGCCAAAGATCCTTCATATTTAAATCAACCAGTACCAGATCCTTACTATGGTGGAGATGATGGCTTTGAGTTGGTCTTAGATCAATGTGAGTCGAACAGTAAAGCATGGATTAGTTACTTAAAACCAATGTTGCAGCAGTCAAACGTTGAGTAAGATAAAAATATGATTAATATTCAAACTAATATACAACTCCAGTCTTTCAATACGTTGAATTTAAATGCTGTTGCATCTCATTATTGTATTGTTCGATCTCTTCAAGATTTGCGTGAAGCAATTGAATTTGCTGAGCAAGCTCAATTAAACATGATGATACTTTCAGGGGGGAGTAATATGCTGCTCCCTGAGCATCTAGATGCTTTAGTTGTTCAATTACATTTAGATGATCTTGTCCTGCTTGCTGAAGATGATACCAATGTAACAATTCGAGTAGGTGCTGGACGTCACTGGCATGAGTTCGTGCTTTGGACAACAGAGCAAGGTTTCTATGGATTGCAAAATCTCGCATTGATTCCAGGGTGGGTGGGTGCTGCACCTGTTCAGAACATTGGTGCCTATGGCGTTGAAGTCGGTGAATTTATTGAATTTGTAGAGGCTTTTGATCGTACAAAAAATGAAATCGTTCAAATCCAAGCGAGTGATTGTCATTTTTCATATCGACACAGCATTTTTAAAGATCAGCCTGAGCGGTTTGTTATTACTGCGGTCATCTTTAAATTACTTAAACAGCCACGACTCAAAATGAATTATGGAGATTTAAAAGCTGCGATGGGCGATGACATTACGCCATATAATTTACAGCAACAAGTGATCAAAATTCGTCAAAGTAAACTCCCAGATCCTGCAGAATATCCAAATGCAGGGAGCTTTTTTAAAAATCCGATTTTAATTAAAACGAAATTTGAGGAAGTTTTACAGCTTCATCCCACGATTCCACACTATCCTCAAGCAGATGGTTCTGTAAAAGTTGCAGCTGGTTGGTTGATTGACCAATCAGGCTGGAAAGGAAAAAAATTAGGAAAAGTGGGAATGTTTGATCGACAGGCTTTAGTTTTAGTCAATTACGCTGATGCATCTCTCACAGATGTGCAAGCAACCTATCGCTCTGTGCAGCAAGATGTGTTAAATAAGTTTGGTATTTTATTAGAACCTGAGCCTGTTTTGTTCGATCAAAAAGGTTCTATTCAATCTCATTTGGTTTAGAAAGGACAGTATGTCTAGAAAACATTGGATGGTGGCAACGGTGCGTATGATGGCGATCATATTCGCACTTTTGGGCTGTCTCATGGTTTTCTGGTATACACCATTTTATTCAGCACTTGTTGTGAAATCACTTCACGCATTTGTCCCTATCAAAGTTGACGAAATTGCGGCCAAGAGCCAGCAAATGGCAGCGTTAACTGATAAGGAGGATTTGGAGCCTGGTTCAAGGCTGTGGATTGCAAGACAAGCTTATCTCAAACTTATTGAAGAACAATTGAATGATCAAGGGGCTGAACAGCTTGCTGAAATTCAAACTCGCTATGTGTTATTAAAACAAAAAATTAAAGATGAATTGCTTACAGATATAAATACAAAGAATGAAACTAAAGAGGATGTTGTCTTCGCAATTGATCAGCCTGATTTAGCCAGTGATGTTGCCATAAGCCAAACTGATTCAACAAATTCATCCATCAATGAAGAAAAAAATCAGCGCTTGGCTTTAATGGAAAAATATGAATTTTTCCTTAGAAATCATCCCTTAGAAGAAGATGAGGTTCAAACATTAGATCCGCAAATCTATAAAGATATCGCGTTGATTCAAAATGAAAATAAAACTTTATCAAATCAGAAAGATAAACCTTATGCGATAGTTGTGTTGGGTGGTGGGTTGACGCTAGGGGATAATAAAATTGATATTGTAGTTAATGATTACACACGCTCTAGACTAGAAAAAACACTTGAGATTGAGAAGCAAACGGATTTACCTATTGTGTTGAGTGGTGTTGAAGCACCGTACATGCAAGCGTGGTTAGCATCGCGTGGGGTAGAAGCGAATCTATTAGAGCAACGCAGCATGAATACCTGTGAGAATACACGCTTTAGTTCATTATTATTACAAAAAAAAGGAGGAGCGCCGACAGTGATTCTGATTACCGATCGTTATCATATGACTCGTACACGACGTCTTTTTGCTTTGAACGGTATCAAGACAATTCCTGTTGAAGCACCCATGCCTACAATGCTGACAACATGGCGTCCTAGCCAATTAAATTACGATCACAGTCGTCGTGCAAATTATGAATTACTTGCCACGATCAGAGATGTAATGTTTGGCTCTAGCGGTTGTCGGGAGGTGCCATAATGTCTGATATTCCATTTCTGAATCCAAATGTGTTGAAACAACTCGATTTACCCATTCCGAATCGAGAACAAACACCATTAAGGTTGGAACCTTTAAACTTAAATCGACCTTATTCACCTTCGAAAGAGATTCAAGCTTATCGTCATCTTTACGCACTTGATCGTCTTGAAGCGAATTATTGGCAGGGTTATATCAAAATGCCTTTGTTCAAACTTCATGTGCAGGTGTATCAACCTCGCATAGAGCAGGTGAAAGGTACTGTATTCTTATTGCATGGCTATTTGGAACACAGTGGGATTTACCAACCAATTATTGGTGAATTGCTGGATCAAGGGTTTAGTGTTTTGACCTATGATTTGCCAGGACATGGGTTAAGTGATGGCAATGCTGCCAGCATTCAGAACTTTGATCATTATCAGCAAGTACTCCATGCGGTTCACCAATATGTAAAACAAGCTGATCAATTGCCTAAACCATGGCTAGGTATTGGACAGAGTACTGGTGGTGCAATTTGGATGCATCATTTGTTGGAGTTTGCTGAACAACGTAAAAATCCAATTGTAGAACGTGTATTACTCTTGTCGCCATTAGTCAGACCTGCAAAAACAGCATGGTGGCATAATCCAGTAGGCTTGGGCATCATTCGCCGTATCAAACGTGAAGTTCCAAGACATTTTAAACGCAATAATCACAATCCTGAATTTTTAAGATTTGTACGTCTAAAAGATCCACTACAACCGCGCATGATGGGGATGGATTGGATATTAGCAATGTCAAAGTGGATGTTGGAAATGGAAAATCGACCTGCATGCCGAATTCCAGTTTGGCTCGCTCAAGGTGCCCAAGATCAAACTGTAGACTGGCGTTATAATATCGAATTTATACGCAGAAAGTTTCGCCTTCAGACCTTGCTCATGTTAGAGGAGGGATCTCATCAGTTGATCAATGAGCGTGCGGATATACGGGCAGCATTAACGGGTTTAATCCCAGCGTTCTTGCATGCTCAAAGTCACAAAGGATACTTTTAAAATAAAGGTGCTGATTTCAGCACCTTTTTGACGAAACTAGAATTTGCTGGCATCTGCCAAATTCCACATTCTGAAATAGAAATTTTCTTCATCTCTATCTTTACAGTTTAATAATTGACCTGATTCTAACCAAAAATGTAATTGAGCATAATTTTTGATTTCACGATCATTTATACGTTGCGCGAGATGATGAGCTTTAATTTCGCTCGGATGATTTAAACCTGCAGCTGCTATCATTTCCGCCAGTGCATGCAATGTATTTTTGTGGAAATTATAAACACGTTCTGCTTTCGTTGGTACATGGACTGCTTTTTGGCGCTCAGCATCTTGTGTTGCTACCCCAACTGGACACTGATTGGTATGGCAACTTTGAGCTTGGATACAACCGACAGCAAACATAAATCCACGAGCTGAATTCACCCAATCTGCACCTAAGGCAAAGGTACTCGCAATATCAAAAGCACTGATGATTTTACCACTTGCGCCAATTTTTACTTTATCTCTTAATCCAGCACCTACTAAGGTATTGTGTGCAAATAAGAGCGCTTCACGCAGTGGCGTTCCGATATTATCGCTAAATTCAATCGGTGCAGCACCGGTTCCACCTTCTGATCCATCTACGACGATAAAATCAGGAACAATATTGGTTTCAAGCATCGCTTTGACAATACTCATAAATTGCCAAGGCTGTCCGATACATAATTTGAATCCAACAGGTTTACCACCTGATAGTTCACGTAACTTTTGAATAAAATGCATCATTTCAATCGGTGTATTAAAGCTAGGGTGGCTTGGCGGGGAAATACAATCGCGATCACGAGGAACACCACGAATCTTCGAAATTTCTTCTGTAATCTTATGTTTGGGTAAAATACCGCCGTGACCTGGTTTTGCACCTTGAGACAGTTTTAGCTCAATCATTTTGATATTGGGATGTTTGGCTTGAGCTTTAAATTTTTCAGGATCAAATAGACCGTCTTCAGTTCGACAACCAAAATATCCACTGGCGATTTGCCAAACAATATCTCCATTATTTTCAAGATGGTAGGGGCTTAGGCTTCCTTCGCCAGTATCATGATAGAACTGACCCATGTGGGCACCGAGATTAAGTGCGCGTATTGCATTAGCACTTAAACTCCCAAAACTCATTGCTGAGATATTCATGATTGATGCACTATAAGGTTGAGCACACTGATCATTACCCACTTTAATACGGAAGGTGCTGGTATCAGCTGGGAGTTTCGGTGCAAGAGAGTGAGTAATGAAACGATAGTCATCTTGATATACATCAATAATTGAACCAAAAGGCTTATCAGCATTTTCATTCTTTGCACGCTGATAAACTAAGCTACGTTGCATTCTTGAAAAGGGTAAAGCGTCTTGGTCTGATTCAATAAAATATTGACGAATTTCGGGTCTGAAATCTTCAAATAAGAAGCGAAAATGCCCCATGATTGGGTAGTTCTTTAAAATCGAATGTTTATTTTGAAGTACATCATATAGGCCTAAGACACTGAGTAAACTGGTCAGTAGCCAAATAATATTAATGACACTGTCGGATAGAAAATAATAAATATAATGGGGGCTGTAAAATAGCCTAAGCCATGTAATACTCAGGGCGATGATAATACATGCGAACCATACAGAATGCCTTGAAAAAAAAGTGTTCAGTAATTTATGTCTTATTGCTTGAGCAGGACTTGCCATTTTTATTTTCCATCGTTCTTTACTGCAATTACCATACGAACTTCTATGGAATCAGACAAGTAGTGAATTGTTAGCTTACAGATGTAAGCTAACAATTTATATTTATGGGTTTAGTTTTCTTCCGAAGGAAGCAACATAATGATCGAATTATTCAAGAGTTCCGCGAGATCTTCAAGAATGTGTTGATCAAATAAATTTTCATCCAAAGCGATCATTTCACCATCAGCGATACGTTTTAAATGGGGTTTAAATTCTTCGGAGATGCATAAGCGTTCTCCATTTGCCCAAAAGTTAAGTTCATCATTGAAGTTGCTATAAAGCAAACGTGAAGCAGGTTCGATTTTTAATAAATAACCTTCTTCAAGTGCTTCTTCTAAATCACCTGTTCCAATTTCGTCATTTTCTGGAATATTGTTAGGATAACCAGGTTGCGAAGCGAGACACATGATGGCTTCATTTAGCATCTCAGGATTTTGCAGTTGAGCTAAAAGTTGTTCGCGCAAATAGCTAAGCTCATGATCTGAAATTTCGCCGACAGCAGTGCTGACAGAGCGTGTGATATCTAATAATGGTTTTTTCAGTTGCTCTTGTTCTGAAAAAGAATCACCAAGACTATCCATCATGTCTGAGATATTTGGCATGCGGAAACCGAAAGAATAGGTTAAACACTCATCTTCAGCTACGCCATAATGAGAAAGACTAGGTGGGACATATAGTAAATCTCCTGGCGCCAAAACTTCATCAAAATGAACTTCCATTTCTTGCAAAAGTTTTAAAGGCTGACCTGCAACGAGTGCTGTCTGTTCATCACACATTTGGCCTAATTGCCAACGGCGATGTCCGTAACCTTGAACTAAAAATACATCATAAAAATCGAAGTGTTTACCGACAGAACCACCTTGTGGTGCGTAAGACACCATAATATCTTCACGACGCCATTGAGGAATAAAAGGAAATTTTTTCCATAACTCAGCAAGATCAAACGAATAGTGATCGACCGCTTGAACGAGTAGTGTCCATAATTTTGGCATTTTTTGGAAGTCTGCTTTGAGCAGTGGCGATGACTTCACATTCCATTGATTAGGGTCACGATCTTTTTGTTTGATCAAACGTGCAGTCACGTTTTCATCGAGTGCAAGCTCCATAACATCATTGGGTTCAAGTAAACCCACAATTTCAGGAACTGCATTACGAACGAGGAGCGGTTTTTTTTGCCAATATTCCGTAAGGAATTGTTCAGCGCTAATACCGCCGAGAACGTCTAAAGTTTGGGACATAATAAGGACTACAATTTAGTTTGGCTTATTGTCCCTTGAACGATGCAAGTTCTGCAAGTGACACGGCTTTAAAAGCGCATGTTTTCTTGCTTATGGATGAGACAAATGAATATGAAAAAAAATGAATATAGCTGTTTTAAAGAAATAATTAATTTACACTTTGAGGGAATTTCATATCGTATAAAAGCCATTATGTTAAATGAGGCAGATTTATTGAATCAAATATTAACTAAACTAATCATCATCAAAAGGGCTTTCAACACCAAAACTATTTATACAGGCTTTGGATGCATATATAAGCCCACCTCCTGAAGAATGAATGCTGACCAAGAAGTCTTTTGTTTCGAAAATTTCAGGAGGGGGTATAAGGTATATTTTTTCTTGAACTACAAATCTGTGGACTAAGTTAAGTAAAAAAGTGCGCTAGATGAGTCTAATAGATTTTTTAAGTTCGCGAGATTTCTATTAATTTCACGATCATGCTTAATTTTATTATGGTGATTCCACCATAAAATTGTTTCATCGCTATCTATCTTATCAAATGGAGTGAATTTTAAAGATGTATATTTAATTTTTACGTTAGACTTTAAGAGAGATAGACTTTGTAGTTGTGTTTCATCTTTATAGTATTCACGAAAATCTCTAAAGTTGAATGAATTACCAATATTAGATGTACAAGCTTTAAAAAATTGCTTCAATTTCTGAACAAATTGTAAGATACAAATTCATTATTTCTATAGAAAAAGTTTTATTGTTTCTAATGTCAAAATCTACGTGAGTACTAAATTCTTTTAGTTTTTTTTCTATATGTAGAAATCTATTCCAGAAGTTATCATGCATATGTATCCCCCTAAAGATAGTATCCAAAATTGAAAAAAACTTTAACAATGATAACTTAAACTAAGATAATGGATGTTATACAAAGTTTCTTAACTTGTTCATGTAATTCATATTCTTAACTTGAAATGAACAACCCAAATATGATCATTTGAACTTTTTTACAATTTCTATGTTTTGAGATCGCTTATCGATCAATTTTCCACAGCTTTGTGTATATAAATTAATTTAGCTCAGTTGTAATTTTTTGAGCTAAAAATAGGGTATTTATTTCATTCATCAGTTGCTAGTAACAAATAATTCCAAAAAAACCGAGTTATTGAACTCGGTCTTATTTATTAATATGCAACGTATCAAGGCACTAGAATTTTCAATTCACGTAAAATTTTACACAATTGAATCATCGGCATGCCCATCAACGTGGTTTGGTCTTGCCCAATCATTTCTTCAAATAAGCTGATGCCCAAACTTTCGCATTTGAAACTTCCAGCACACTGTAAAGGTTGTTCAAGTGCGACATAACGCTGAATTTCTTCCAGATTCAAATGCCTAAATTTGACCTTATAATGTTCAACAATGGTTTCTTCAAACCCAGATGAAGCGTGTTGAACACTCAAAGCTGTACTGAAATAAACAATTTTTCCTGAATTTGCTTGAAGTTGTTTGATTGCTTTTTCAGGAGATAAAGGTTTTCCAATAAATATATCAGGTGCGCCTTCACGCCAAGCCACCTGATCAGAACCAATAACGATCGCATCTGGATCTTTCTCAGCAAAATATTTTGCTTTTTCATATGCAAGTCGATAGGCAAGATCATCGGCATGGCTTTCCCCACGCGGAGTCTCATCGATATCGGGTGATATTTGTTCAAAATCGATATGTAATCGATTAAGTAGTTCCTTACGTGTCTGACTGCCAGAAGCTAAAATAATTCTTGCTGACGTTGAAGCAACATGATGATTCATTACACTGAGAATTCCATTAAAATGTCGATCGGGACATAAGCAAGTACTGATTGATGACAAGCCTGAAGTTTTAAATTCGGGGCCATATCATTCTGATAAGCTTCAACCCAGCGCGTCACACAAATACACCAGAAATCACCAGGCTTTAAACCAGGAAAACCAACTTCGGGTAGTGGTGTTGTCAAATCATTCCCAATTCGTTGCGAGAAACTTAAGAATTCTGACGTCATTTCGGCACAGACTGTATGTTGACCTAAATCAGACGGCGCAGTGTGGCAAAAACCATTTCTGAAATATCCTGTGATAGGATCAAAACAACAACTGGCGAGCGGTTCGCCGAAAACATTTAAACGATTAATACTTGGATCTGGATGGATAGACATAGTAACACTTTATGGTTCGACTCCATCTATCATAATCAAATCTAAAGATTTCTACAGCTTTTCTGAAATTTTACTCACCTTTTTTACCATAATCATTTAGAATCTATGCGGTTTTAATATCTATAAAGTGAGCTATACATGAACTTTCAGCGTATGACTGACCTCGATTTAGCAGGTAAACGTGTTCTGATCCGTGAAGACTTAAACGTTCCTGTTAAAAATGGTGTGATTACGAGTGATGCACGTTTACGCGCTGCATTGCCAACAATTAAAGCCGCTCTTGAAAAAGGCGCAGCAGTAATGGTTTATTCTCACCTTGGTCGTCCAGTTGAAGGTGAGCCTAAAGCTGAACAATCACTTGCACCTGTTGCTGCCTACTTAACTGAAGCATTGGGTCGAGAAGTTAAATTACTCACTGAATATTTGGATGGTGTTGAAGTTGCGCCAGGCCAAGTTGTGTTACTTGAAAACTGTCGCTTTAACACAGGCGAAAAGAAAAATAATCCAGAGTTAGCAGCAAAATATGCAGCACTTTGTGATGTGTTTGTGATGGATGCATTTGGTACTGCACATCGTGCAGAAGCATCGACAGAAGGTGTGGCTCGTCTTGCTAAAGTTGCAGCAGCAGGTCCATTACTTGCCGCTGAATTAGACGCACTCGGTCGTGCGCTTCAGACGCCTGAAAAACCAATGGTTGCTATCGTAGCGGGTTCAAAAGTATCGACTAAACTTGATGTTTTAACATCGTTATCAGATATTTGTGATCAGCTCATTGTCGGTGGCGGTATTGCGAATACATTCTTAGCAGCTGCGGGCTATAACGTTGGTAAATCACTTTGTGAAAATGATTTAATCGATACAGCTAAAGCAATTGCTGCGAAAGTATCGGTTCCATTGCCAACAGATGTTGTTGTTGCTGACGCATCAGAAATTAACTTTGATGACTTCCTTGGCTCATTAGCGGCAGTAAAAGCCGTAGTGAAAAAAGTTGAAGATGTTGCTGACAATGACATGATTCTTGATGTTGGTCCAGAAACAGCTCAAGCGTTTGCTGAAATTTTAAAAACTTCAAAAACAATTCTTTGGAATGGTCCAGTAGGCGTATTTGAGGTTGATCAATTTGGTGAGGGCACGAAAGCGCTATCTTTAGCGATTGCAGAATCTGAAGGTTTCTCTATTGCCGGTGGTGGTGATACTTTAGCTGCGATTGATAAGTATGAAGTTGCTGACAAAATTGGTTATATCTCAACGGGTGGGGGTGCTTTCCTTGAATTTGTAGAAGGCAAGACATTACCAGCAGTCGCTGTTCTACTTGAACGCGCTTAATTGGATTTAAGAAAAAAGACCTTCTAAGAAGGTCTTTTTTTATGACTAATTTTCGTCATGAAAATGAAATAATTTTGAAATATTATGATCATAATCTGATTTATCATGCGGAATAACATCATGAAATTACAATTAGGCGTAATTGCACTATTGACTGCTACTCTTGCAATGACGGCTTGTTCTAAACAAGAAAGTGCACCAGCGGCAGATCAAACATCAACATCAGAAGTTGCTGTTGAAGCATCAGATATTAGTGCTGAACAACAAGCGGCTATCGATGCTATTGATCAGCCATTACAAGATGAAAATAATACAGATGTTCCTGAAGAAGTTGCAAATGCACCTGCTGATCAAGCAACGGCGGAGTGATTTTCTACTTCAATAAGTATTAAATTGAAAATCTCCCTGCAATTGCAGGGATTTTTTATGAAATACTGTCAATTGTTGCTGAATTGAAACACAGGTCAGGTTAGAATATGGAGCATTACCTGGGAGGAAATTATGGCTCTTATTTCAATGCGCCAGCTCTTGGATCACGCCGCAGAACATAGTTACGGCGTACCAGCGTTTAACGTAAACAACTTAGAACAAATGCGCGCGATTATGTTAGCCGCAGATGAAACAAATTCACCTGTTATTGTTCAAGCATCTGCTGGTGCTCGTAAATATGCTGGTGCTCCATTCTTACGCCATCTTATTTTGGCTGCAATCGAAGAATGGCCACACATTCCAGTTGTGATGCACCAAGACCATGGTACTGATCCTGACGTTTGCCAACGCTCAATCCAATTGGGCTTTTCATCTGTAATGATGGATGGTTCATTAGGTGCAGATGGTAAAACACCAACAACTTATGATTACAACGTAGATGTAACTCGTCGTGTTGTTCAAATGGCACATGCGTGTGGTGTATCTGTAGAAGGTGAGATTGGTTGCCTAGGTAGCCTTGAAACTGGTTTGGCTGGTGAAGAGGATGGTGTTGGCGCTGAAGGCGTTCTAGATCATTCACAACTCCTTACTTCGGTTGAGGAAGCGACTCAATTTGTCGCTGATACTAACGTTGATGCGTTAGCAATTGCGGTTGGTACTTCACACGGCGCTTATAAATTTACGCGTCCACCTACAGGTGATATTTTAGCGATTGATCGTATTAAAGAGATCCACGCTGCACTTCCAAATACTCATCTTGTAATGCATGGTTCAAGTTCAGTTCCACAAGAATGGTTAGCGATTATTAACCAATACGGTGGTGACATCAAAGAAACTTACGGTGTTCCTGTTGAGCAGTTGGTTGAAGCAATTAAACACGGTGTACGTAAAATCAATATCGACACTGACTTACGTTTAGCTTCAACAGGTGCTATGCGTCGTATGATGGCTGAAAAACCAAGTGAATTTGATCCACGAAAATTCTTTGCTCAAACTGTTGAAGCAATGAAGCAAATCTGTGTAGATCGTTATACTGCATTTGGTACAGCAGGTCATGCTGACAAGATTCGCCCAATTTCTTTAGAGAAAATGGTAGATCGTTATAAATAATTAATAAAATTATTTATAATTTTAAAAAGCCCACAGTGATTGTGGGCTTTTTCTTGAATAAAAAACAAGAGCAAATTATGGAACTGATTTTTTCAGCAGCTTTATGCAGTGTACTAGTATCGATTTTATTGAAGTTTAGTAAGTCTCGTGGATTTGATGTCATGCAAATGATTGCGTGGAATTATGCCATCGCCACGATACTCTGTTTTTTTTGGTTTGAGCCAGATCTCTACCAAATATCATTAACCTCCACACCTTGGTGGCTTATTGGGTTGTTGGGAATAGCTTTACCCTCAATATTCTTGCTGCTTTCCAAATCACTTGATCAAGCTGGAATTATCAGAACTGAAATCGCGCAAAGATTATCCGTTGTTCTTTCATTGTTGGCAGCCTATTTTCTTTTCCAAGAAAAATTTAGCACCCTGAAATTGATTGGTATTGCATTGGGTTTGAGTGCAATTGTTTTGATCATTTTTTCTAAAACATCGACACCAACATTGCAAACAAAAAAAGCAGGAATGTATTTGCTCGCAGTTTGGCTTGGCTATGCACTCGTAGATGTTCTGTTAAAATACAGTACAAGTTTAGGGTTAAAATTTGCAGTCAGTTTAAACTTGATGTTTGTGTTTGCTTTAATTATTTCCATGGGATATTTGTCCCTGCGTCAAACATCATGGTCATTGCAAAATTTTCTTGCTGGACTAAGTTTAGGTGTATTGAATTTTGCCAATATTGCACTTTATGTGAAAGCACATATGTTGTTAAAGGATTCACCTGCAATCGTATTCGCTGGTATGAATATTCTAGTCGTAGTGTTAGGTGTGATCGCAGGTATATTAGTTTTTAAAGAAAAAATAACCCTAAAAAACAGCTTAGGTATTCTGTTAGCGATCACAGGAGTGTTGTGTTTAGCATTCGCAATTTAACTGTGAACTTGCATACACTCTGTTTAATCATATAGTCGATAGATTCCACTAAAGCGCTCACAGCCTGTTTGCTCAGTTGAGACAATCAGTAATGATTTTTGATATTTGAGTTTGTACTGACAATCATGCTCATTATCAATAATTTCGTGTTTGTTTTGAGTGGTTGTATAAGCCAATAATGGGATGGTCTGGGTTTCTAGGCGATTGTTAGGGCTACGATAAGCAATACCTTCAATTTTGACGCGATCCTTGCTTAATTGATGAATCTTAAGGTGTACAGGTTGCGCTGCAATTTTACCTTGTTCAAACTTGATGTAATGCTGAGTAAGCGTTTGATTCATTGACATGTAAAAGTTTAAATCATCAATGCGTTGATTGATTTGTAATGACACACAATTTTTATTTTTACACTGCTGCAGTCGATTCAGCCAAAGCTGTTGTGTATCTTGAATTAATCGAGTTGGTGCATCGGTAACTAAGTAGGATGTTAAAAAGCGTTCATTCAATTCATCTCTCAAAGATGAAAAATCAACAGAACAAATCATGGAATTTTTAAAATTTGATTGAGGCTTATCGCATTGAATAAGTTGTGCCTGTGCGACAGAAACACTGCTTAATCCAATGAAAAAGATAGAAATTAAAGGTTTCATCCAACTTGATACGCTTTTTGACAACATCATCGCTTATACTTTCAAATGTTTGCGCATCTACTATAGCGAACAAGAATCAAAGAATACAAGATTTCATTTTCAAAAACTGTGTAAAGGAGTTCAATGTGAGCTTAGCTATTCGTATAGGTCAAGGTATTGATGTTCATGCTTTTGAGGAAGGCGATTATGTCACATTGGCTGGTATTCGTATTCCGCATACACATGGTTTGAAAGCACACTCTGATGGAGATGTAGTTTTACATGCACTTTGTGATGCATTGTTGGGTGCTTTAGCGCTCGGTGATATTGGACAGCACTTTCCAGATACTGATGAACAGTTCAAAGGCGCGGACAGTAAGGTTTTATTAAAGCATGTTTATCAGTTGATATTGGATCGTGGTTATCAACTGAATAACGCGGATATTACAGTGGCTTGTGAGCGTCCAAAATTAGCGAAACATAATTTAGATATGCGTCAAAGTATTGCAGATGTACTTGATGTGGATATCAATCAGATTAGTATTAAAGCCACTACCACTGAAAAATTAGGGTTTACTGGTCGTCAGGAAGGAATCCTGTCTACAGCGACCGTATTAATTAGTCATCAATGAGCAATTTTGATCATTCAAAGTTTTGCGCTTTCATCAAAGAGGCTTGCAGTTCTTGAGTGGCTTTACGTCCTTGCAACTGTAAGCCGACTGCGTGCATTAACCCAGTCCAAGTGTTGTTGGGTTCCCATACTTGGTGTAATAGCTCATGTGCTGTAGATAAATCCATATTCATATAATGTAGTCGGTACAGATAGATTAATGAACTACATTGATGATTTTTGGTGCAATGTATCCAGACCATTTTCTCTTTAACGAGATGGTCGATCAGATCGAGCACAAATAAACATTGATCGTCATGTGGAAATTCTGGATCAATAGGGACTTGGATGTAGTTAAGACCAATTTCAGCACTTAAGCGATCCTCGTGATTTAAGTTCGGTGTAGCATCATTAAAAGCGAGATTAATGATGGTATCGATACCATAAGCTTTAATCGATTTAAGTTGTTCTTCGTTTGGCTGACCTGAGCTAAACAAATGCTCATGAACAAATTGAAAATGGGGGATTGAGCTAAGTTCTTTTTCGAGTTGATCCATGATTTAACCTTATAAAAAAACGCCATCGTGTGATGGCGTTTTATCTGATTAACGTTGTGGTAGAACGTCTTTCAAAGCTGCATCCATTTCCAACAAAACTTTTTCAGTTGTTTCCCAATCGATGCATCCATCTGTAACAGACTTACCATACTCTAAATCGCAAAGATTTGCAGGAATATCTTGGCGGCCACCTTTTAAATGACTTTCAACCATAATACCTACGATCGATTTATTGCCATCTAAAATTTGTTCAGTGATATTTTTTAGAACCAATGGCTGAAGGTATGGGTCTTTATTAGAGTTGGCATGACTCGCATCAATCATGATCTTGTTGCTTACTTTTGCTTTCGCTAATGCATTTTCAGCTTCTGCTACAGAGCCAGCATCATAATTCGGTTTGCCATTACCACCACGTAAAACGACATGGGCATATTGGTTACCTTTAGTACGAATAACTGAAACTTGACCTTGGTCATTTAAGCCAAGGAAACTATGACCATGTTTTACAGACTGCATCGCATTGGTCGCAACAGTGAGACCGCCATCCGTACCATTTTTAAAGCCAACAGGAGATGATAGACCTGAAGACATCTCTCGGTGTGTCTGGCTCTCTGTTGTACGTGCACCGATTGCTGACCAAGAAATTAAGTCTTGGTAGTACTGTGGAGAGTTGGGATCAAGCGCTTCAGTTGCGCATGGCAGACCTTTCTCATTGAGTTCCAGCAATAATTTACGGCCTAAACGTAAACCTTTTTCAATGTTGAAAGAGTCATTCATGTCAGGGTCATTAATTAAGCCTTTCCAACCCACTGTTGTACGAGGCTTCTCGAAATACACGCGCATGATGATATAAAGCGTGTCTTTCACTTTTTCGCTTAAAACTTTTAAACGATCAGCATAATCATGAGCTGCTGCAGGATCGTGAATAGAGCACGGTCCAATGACTACGAATAAACGTTTGTCGTTGCCATCTAAGATATTACGTACAGTTTCACGACCTTTTAGGACTGTTTGGTATGCATTATCAGTTAACGGTAATTCTGTTTTTAATTCAGCAGGAGTAACAAGAGGCTGAATGCTTTGTACATTCACGTCATCAATGTCGTTTTGGGTGATAGAATTTGACTGTAAAGTATTCATTGCCGTCACTGGTTCGTTTTTACAAGAAAATGTTCAATCTATTGAATATAGCATGATTCAGTAGATCATTTGTTATCAAAAAGTTGAATGGATTTAATAAAAAAAAGTAATGAAATTGTCTTTTTGGTATTAATCAGAGTTTCTGCTTGTATTGTATAGAATGATTTTAAATTTTGAAAATTATTAAATCGAATAAATCATTTAATTTCACCTCAGTGAAATATACAGCTTCACTGAGGTTATAGTTTGAACATGATACTAAATTAAGAATGAGCTTGAGTTGATGTTTCAATAACTGCCTCAGGCGCGGTCACAGGTTTTGCTTTGACTGGATTAAGCATGAAGTTAACACCAATGGCAAATAAGGTGATGCCCAGTACCTTACGAATAATTTTTTCTGGTAAATGGGAGCTCACCAACGTACCAACGATGATTGCAGGAATTGACCCGACTAAAAGCCACATCAATAAATTGAAATCCACATTACCTGAATTCATATGCCCCATACCTGCCACGAGCGTCAGTAAAACTGCATGGACAACGTCAGAACCAATAATTCTAATCATAGGTAAATTAGGGAACATGATGATCAGCGCCATAATGCCGAATGCACCCGCGCCAACTGAAGATAAGGTCACAAAAATACCCAATACAATACCCATTAAAGCAATATATAAACGCTTCTGCTTTAATTTTTCTCGAGTTAATTCAACTTCCTCTTCAGTAACTTCTTTAGAAAATTTCTTGAAGAATTTTTCTATCTGGGTACGGAATACAATTGAAATACCAGTAATGGTCAGCATAAAGCCTAAGACCATCGTGAGAATGGCTTTGTAATGTGTAGATTGACTCAAATAGTTGTCTAAAACCCAAGTTGTGGCTAAAGAGGCTGGAATACTTCCGATCGCAAGCCAAATGACGATGGGCCAAACAATATTAAGCTTTTTTGCATGTACAAAAGAGCCGCAAAACTTAGAAATCGCGGCATAAAGTAGATCTGTACCAATTGCAATATGTGGTTCAATTTTAAATAAACCAATTAAGATAGGAGTCATAAGTGAGCCGCCACCTACGCCAGTAACCCCTACACAGAATCCAACTAAAACACCTGCTAAAATATATTCAATAGAACCGTACATCGTTTATGCTACTTATCAGAAAACCGGCATATCTTATGATTTTTGAATATAAGCTGTTGTCTTGATTATTCATTTACTTATTCAAAAATAAGATAAAGCATCGCTAAGTTAAGATATTTCAAGAACTCAATCTGTTATGAGCTGCTTATGTTAAGATACTTGTAGAGCATGAGAGAGGATATTCATTTGCAAAATCGAAAACTTAAAATTGGCATTGTGGTTGGTGAAGTTTCAGGTGATACCTTAGGCGCCAAATTAATACGTCGTTTTCGAGAGCAGGGAATTGATGCTGAATTTGAAGGAATTGGCGGTCCTCAAATGATTGCAGAGGGTTTTAAAAGCTATTATGCGATGGATATTCTATCGGTGATGGGAATTGTTGAAGTATTAAAAGATATTAAAAAACTTTTTGCGGTTCGAGATGGCTTGGTTGATCAATGGACTAAACAACCTATTGATATTTTTATAGGGATAGACGCACCAGATTTTAACTTGCGCTTAGCAAAAAAAATAAAGCAAAAATCGTTGCCAATTAAGACTGTTCAATATGTGAGTCCTTCAGTTTGGGCATGGCGTCAAGGTCGTGTTCATGGGATTAAAGCCACAATTGACTTGGTACTTTGTCTATTTCCATTCGAAAAAACTTTTTATGATCGATTTAATGTGCCAGCGGTATTCGTTGGACATCCTCTCGCTAATCAACTACCGCTGGAAAATCCTATACTCGATGCAAAGCAGGCGCTCGGTTTAAATCCTGCACAAAAACATATCGCATTACTGCCTGGAAGTCGTCGTGGTGAAGTTGATAAGTTAGGACCGCTTGTATTAGATGCAGCGAAGATTGTCCATCAAAAATATCCTGAGTATCAATTTTTAATTCCAGCCATCAATGAGGCTCGTAAACAACAAATTGAGCAGATCCTAATAGGTTACCCAGATAGGTTCAGAGATAATATCAAGTTAATGGAAAATATTGACGCGGAATCTAAAATAGGTCGGATGGTCATGGATGCCAGTGATATTGTGGCGTTGGCATCGGGTACAGCAACACTTGAGGCGATGTTATTGCATCGTCCTATGGTGACTTTTTATAAATTAAATAGTTTGACCTACTGGATCGCGAAACTTTTAGTGAAAATTCCTTATTATTCTTTACCTAATATTATTGCAGGTAAAAAAGTAATTCAGGAGTTAATCCAGAATGATGCAACTCCAGAAAACTTAGCACATGAGATTGAGTTGTTGATGAATATCGAAAACTCAAAAATACAATCTATGCAATTGTTGACGATGCACAAGCAACTATTGTCGGATCAAAATGAAGATCCAGTGCACGCAATTCTATCTATCCTTTAAAAAAAGCCTCATATTGAGGCCTTATTGATTTAGCATTATGAATCAGCACGAATTTTTAATTCATAACCCGTATATTTGCGTATATTGATTACACCTGTGTCCATAATCAGATATTGTCCTTTGATACCGTGCAGTTTTCCACGTATGACTGGCGTTTTGTCTAAGTTATGCGATTTAATTTTTTCAGGATATTGATCGACAGGATAAATGAATTCACGAGGAAGTTCGTTTTCTAAAATTTCTACATTTTCATTGAAATCTAGGCTCATGCTGAACTCATCTCGAATGGTTTCAATTTGAGGTTCAAACTCCGTGAACAATTCATCTCTGATCTCTAACAAATTTACCTTTTCCGCTTCACCTTTCAGCAATTTTCTCCAGTCTGTTTTATCAGCGACTTGCGTACCAAACATGACTTCAAGTTGTCCTGATAACCGACGAGAGCCCACTTTCATAATAGGTAAAGCTTGGGTAGCCCCTTGATCTAGCCATCGTGTTGGCATTTGACCTAAACGGGTAATGCCAACCTTTAATGCACTTGAATTGGCAAGATAGACAATATGGGGTTGAAAGCATACTTCTTGAGCAAAGCTTTCTTCACGACAAGTCCCTAAATGGTAATGGCATGTTTCTGGCTTCATAATACACATATCACAGGCTGCTTTCGTTTTCATGCATTTAAAGCAGTGACCTTGGGAGTATGATTTTGGTGTTTTATTCCCACAGGAAACACAGTAAATTTTGCCGGTCCATTCAATTTCAATTTCTTGACCTAAGTTGAACGGGAGATTGATTTCTGAACGATCTAAAATAAATTTATATTCAACATTTGCCTGTTGTGTTTGTTGTTCAGTTACACTTAGGTTGGTTAAACCAGCGTGCATTTTATGACAAATGCCCTGTAATTCCATGCTTTAATCTCACTCAAATAAGGTGCAGCTCATGGCTGAGAAAAATGTCATCACGTCAATGCTAGACGATTTATCTAAAGAACAGCCAATTCAAACTGCCGTATGTCTTGGTCAGGATCTCAGCCAAGACTATGCTCAAACAATCCAGTGGAATCATTTTAACGTAACTGAATTTTTAATGCTTCCTTTTCAGCAACGCTATGATCTAGGTGTTGTGATTTTAAATAATGAACAGATGGAAACACTATCAACCCATCATAAATCACAAATGCTGGTAAAACTGCGTGATTTAATGGCAAAAAGAATCGTCGTGTTGAGTCATATTGCAGATGAACAATTATTAAGAAGTCTGGGATTCACGCAGCTCATTGAGCAAAAAAATACAGAGCAAGATTTCGCCTTATGGCAATTCAATATTTTGAATTATAAGCATGTGCCAGATTGGTTTAATTCTAAGTTTTGGGCTAATCCAGAAAATTGGAATAAGTTTAGATGGTAATGGCAAACTTTGAGTTTATCAAAACACAACAATTTCAATGTACAAAGCCATGTTTTAAACGATATGCTGATCAATGAAAATAAGAATGTAAAGGTGTCTTGATGACAAATTTAAGTAATATCGTTGAAGTTTTAGCGAAACAGGCCTTAGGCGGTAATCCACAATCTAATCAATCGGGATTGGGTGGTGTACTTGGTTCTGTACTCGGGAGTTTAACGGGACAAAATAATCAGACCAATCAAAACCAACAACAAGGTGGATTGGGAGGGATTTTGGGATCTGTACTTGGTGGTTTATCGGGTAGTCAACCTGGTGGTGTAGGCAAATCATCAGGTCTAAACGCTCAAACCTTATTAATCGCAGTAGTTCCTTTAATTCTCAATTGGATTCAAAAAAATGGCGGTTTGCAAGGTGCACTTGATCAACTGAAAGGTCAGGGTCTGACGAGTCAAGTGGATGATTGGGTTTCAACTGGTCCTGGCGAAAATGCCAATGTCAGCACGCAACAGGTTCAAAATTTATTTGATCAGCAAGATGTAGAGCAAGTCGCACAAGAAGCGCAAGTTCCTAAACAGGATGTATACAGTGCGATTTCTTCAGTCTTACCACAAATTATTGATTCGCTTACACCTCAAGCAAATAAGACCGATCCACAAGAAGCGAATTCAGATATACAAAATGTGTTGAATCTTGTATCAGGATTTTTAAAGAAATAAAGTGAAATTAATTTGAGTTGAAAAGCCGGATGTGACATACATTCGGCTTTTTTTATGCAATCGATCAAAGTATGTAAGTGGAATAAAATTTAAACGATTGATATATTTCATAAAGAAGCATAGGACATGCTGAATAAAACAAAAATCATTGAGGGAGAAATTCATGATCCGTAAGGAGCATTTAATCACTGCTTCGTTGACCTCGATTAAGGCAACCTATCAACAACTGTCATCCGCGCCACTTGCCATGAGACAAGGAGAATATAAGGCTCAGTTTATTGGTCCTTGGTGGTTAAGAGTGTCTGCAGCACCGAGTTTATTTTTAAGTGGATTGGGGGGATGGTTTGGGAAAAAATTCATCAATCAAAATTTAGTCACTAATATTTTACTCAATCGCGGTCAGAGAAGTGAAAAGCTTCAAATGGAGTGTCTAGAAGAGGCGTCTTTGATTGATGGAAAACAAACGATCGCCTTGTATTATGGCAAGACAGCACCAATTCCATGGCGTTGGGTGGTTGATGAGTTAAGACAGCTTGATGAACATACGATGTTGTGTATGACTATCATTAATCTTCCTTTTTTAAAGCATTTTTCATTTCCATTTATTCTAAGTCGTGATGTATGAAATCAAAATTTGAATATGATGTCATTATTGTAGGTTCAGGCTTTGGTGGAAGTGTATCTGCGCTAAGATTGTCTGAGCTTGGATTAAAAGTAGCTGTGCTAGAGCAGGGAAGAAGGCTCACTGAAGATGATTTACATCGAGCAAGTCGGAGTTCTAAATACTTAAATTGGGCACCGACGTTAGGGATGAAGGGTTTTCTTGCACAAGACGTATTCCAACATATGGGTGTGGTTCGAGGGGTTGCCGTTGGTGGTGGCAGTGTTATTTATGCTGCTGTGTTGTTAAAACCAGTTCAAAAGTTTTATCGTGATCCAACTTGGAGTCATTTGTCAGAAGACTGGGAGAGGGAATTACAACCGCACTATCAGATGGCTCAGTCCATGCTAGGTGTAAGTTTAAATCCATATAAAGGTCAGCAAGATGAGTGGTTAAAACAAACAGCAGAAAAAATGGGTTCTGGAGATAGTTTCGACACCGTACCACAGGGAATTTACTTTGGTGATCCTCATCAATGGGTGAGTGATCCGCTATTGAATGGTCAAGGTCCCGAACGAATAGGTTGTAATCAGTGCGGAAATTGTATAACGGGGTGTGCGCAGGGTGCGAAGAATAGTTTGGATAAAAACTATTTATATCTTGCAGAGAACAATGGAGTTGAGATTATTCCAGAAACCAAAGTGACTCATCTTTCACATGTTGATGGAAAATATATCATTCATACATATCAGTCATTTAACTCTAAAGAAAAACAAGATTACTCTGCGAAACAGGTCATTCTATCCGCAGGTGTTATAGGAACCGTTGAAATTCTGTTTGCTTCAAGAGAAGTGTACAAAACCTTACCGAATATTTCTGGTCAGTTAGGTGAGCATATTCGAACCAATAGTGAGGCGATTGTTGCAATCTCTAATAATGATAAAACAATAGATTTAACGAGAGGGACGACCATTTCCAGTCATTTTCATGCAGATGACAAAACACATATTACTCAGAATCGATTTCCAGCAAGTTATGAGTTTATGAAGTTTTATATGGGACCACTGGTCAATGGCGATCAACCTGTAAAACGTGCACTCTATGTTTTAAAGCATTTTTTTCTACACCCCTTTGTTTCAACTCGATCATGGCGTTCTAAAAACTGGCATAAACGTGTCACTGTATTAACCGTCATGCAACAGGCAGACAATCAACTACGATTTGTATATGGACGTACTGCACTCAGAGGTTTTAGGCGTTTTTTGAAAACGCAGGTTTCAGTTGGAGAAAGAGCGCCGTCTTTTATACCGTTAGCAAATGAAGCTGCGGAAAAATTTGCTGAAGTAAGTGGTGGTCAAGCACAGAATAATATATTGGAAAGTATGGGGCACTTATCTGTTACAGCGCATATATTGGGTGGTGCAGTTATGGCTGAAGATTCCTCTAAAGGTGTGATTGACTCTAATCATCAGGTTTTTGGCTATCAAGGCTTATATGTAGTTGATGGAAGTGCGATTCCTGTGAATGTCGGTGTTAATCCGAGTTTGACCATTACGGCATTAGCTGAGCGATTTGCGGAAAAATATAAAATCAGTAATTTCGATAAAGTGTCATAAATCCACCATCATAATGTCATATCTTCGTTGAATACTCTTGGTTTAAATAAGGAGTATTCAAATGAAGAACAAGAAAAAAATAACAGCTCTTCTCTTAACGACATCGTTATTGCTAAGTAGTTGTGGTGGAGATGACCAAAAATCTAATCCTAATATTACACAACCCTCAGAGTTAAAAATTCTTCATATTAATGACCATCACTCCCATTTAGATGGTGAAGAGCTTAGCTTTAATTTTGATTTAGGTCATGGTGAAGAACAACTAGTCGTTTCGCGTGGTGGATTTTCTCGTGTAGCAACATTTATGAATCTAATGGCAGAAAATCATCCGAATGTAGTGAAAATTCATGCTGGTGATGCGATAACAGGAGATTTGTATTATAACCTCTCAAATGGAAAAGCTGACGCTGAAATGATGAATACAGTGTGTTTTGATACTTTTACCTTGGGAAATCATGAATTTGATGCAAAAGATCAAGGCTTAAAAGATTTTATTGGTTTTTTAGACGAAGGACACTGTAAAGAGCAAACAGAGATTCTTTCTGCAAATGTTGAATTTGGGGTGAGTTCACCTTTATATCAGACAGATCGGATTCAAAAATCTATTGTTCTTGAGCGGGATGGGGAAAAATATGGGGTTGTGGGGCTCACCATTGCATCAAAAACTAAAAATTCCTCTCAACCAAATCAAGACACATTATTCCGAGATGAAATTACAGTAGCTCAAAATGAGATTAATCAACTCAAAAAACAGGGAATTAAAAAAATTATTTTACAAACACATGTAGGCTATGAGCTAGATCAAAAATTAGCACAAGAACTTACGGATGTGGATGTGATAATTGGAGGCGACTCTCACACATTGTTTGGACCTCATATATTAGAAAAGTATGGTATGTCTCCTGTCGCTACCTACCCATTACAATTGAAAAATAAAAATGGCGAATCTGTTTGTGTTGCTCAAGCATGGCAATACAGTTATTTGGTTGGTGAACTTAACGTAAAATTTAATGCACATGGTGCGGTTCAAAGTTGTATGGGTACACCGCATGTGTTAATTGGCGATGATTTTAAACGTAAGCAAAATAATGAAAGAGTCAGTGATCAAGAAAAAAAATATATAGAACATCAATTCGAAAAAGAACGAGCTCCTTTTTCTATTATTAAAGAAGATCAAAATATTTTGAGTGTCTTAGAGCCCTATAAGCAATTTAAAAAATTATTTGCAGTCAAAGTTGTTGGGCAGGCAGTTGATAATTTATGTTCAAGACGTGTGCCGGGAACTCAATTTGATCGCTCACGATCATCTTTAGGTGATGTGTGTAATTTGAATGCGCATGTCGATGCCCATGGTGGTGATATTCAACAAATGGTTGCCGAAGCATTTCTTAAACAAGGCAAGGAATATTTTAATGCTGATATTTCATTTCAAAATGCAGGTGGAGTAAGAGTTGATTTGGCGAAAGGAAATATCACTGTAGCAGATATCTACCAAGTCTTACCTTTCAAAAATACGCTCGTTCAATTGAATATGACTGGTCAAGAAATTAAAGATACGCTTGAAGATGCCATTTCAGGCGTGATTGAACAAAAAAATACTGGAAGTTATCCATATACGGCTGGATTAACTTGGCAAGTTGATATGACGCAGCCTAATGGAAAGCGTATTACAAATATTCAAGTCAGAAATAGGTCTGACCAGCTTGTGCCATTAGATTTAAATCAGTTATATAAAATTGTAACCATCAATTTTTTAGCTGATGGGGCTGATTACTATCATACATTGAAAAAAATTACAGGTGATCGTCGAATAGATGTTGGATTGGACTATGCAGAAGCATTCTTAAATTACTTAAATTCAATAGATGGTCATCAAGAAATAAAAACAATTCGAAAATTACCTACTTCATATTATAGTACTCAAAAATACATAGAATAAGATTTAGAGCTTTTTGATCTGAAAAACCTCAATTTAATTGGGGTTTTTTAATTTAATTAATCGTTTTTGTGTATTTTTTAGTGTAAAAAACATAAATTTGCTTAAAAAATAAACATGCATGAGTTTTTGTTT
>NZ_JBWYJB010000010.1:0-119436 GCF_056784015.1 Acinetobacter sp. ANC_7655
GTGGAAAAATTGAAATAAATAATCATATAGACGATAAATTTTATGTGTTGAACAGTTATAGCAACCTCTCTTATCCATCTGATGCTCAAATTCATAAAGTATGATTAGTTTCTATTGGTACACCTGTGTACATAGAAAAATGATCGCCTAATCAATTGGTCGTGGTTGTCTTTTAATGCTTTAAATAATGAGTGACTAAAATGCATGCGAGATGCAATAGAGGCATTTACATAATAAAAAGTAAGAGTGAAAAATATATTACTTAATTACTCATGAACAGAAGTTGCTTGAGAGGTCATGATATAGTCAATTTAAAAGTTTTAAATCCGAATATATTTAAGGATACGTGATGACCAATTCAGAAAAAAAAATTGAGTGTGATTATTCTCTTTATGTTGCCTCTAAAGCATCCCAAACAGGTCAATGGCTTGAAGTAAAAGATAAATTTAGCCAAAAAATATTTGCCCGAGTAGCCTTAGCAGATGCAAATACTTTAGAAAAAGCAATCCAATCTGCAATTGATGCAGAACAGGCGATGGCAAAATTAGAACCATTTCAAAAGCAAAAGATTTTATTACATTGTGTCAAACGCTTTAGCGAAATGAGAGAGGAATTAACTGCAATTTTGATTGCAGAGGGTGGAAAGCCATTAAAAGCAGCTCAGGCTGAAGTTGAGCGTCTTATAAATACCTTTCAAATCGCTGCTGATGCTGTTACACAAATGGACGATGGGCGTTTAATGCCATTGGCTGTAACAGCTGCTGCACAGGGTTACACAGGTATGATTAAACATGTTCCGATTGGTGCTATATCATTAATTAGTCCTTTTAATTTTCCACTTAATTTAACTGCTCATAAAATTGCACCTGCAATTGCAGCAGGGTGTCCTTTCGTACTGAAACCTGCGTCACTTACACCAGTTTCTGCTCTAAAAATTGCAGAAGTGTTGGCTGAAACTGATTTACCTCAAGGTGCATTTTCAGTTTTACCTTGTCCTCGCGAACAGGCAGATATCTTGGTAACCGATGACCGATTCAAATTACTCAGTTTTACTGGATCGGATGAAGTCGGTTGGGATATGAAAGCACGTGCTGGTCGAAAAAAAGTCACCTTAGAGCTTGGTGGAAATGCTGCTGTTTTAATTGAACCTGATACTGAAATATCTGATGTGTTAATTGATCGTCTTATTGGGGGAGCTTATAACCATGCAGGTCAAGTTTGTATTAGTGTCCAAAGAATTTTAGTCCATGAAAATATTTATACTGATTTAAAGAAGAAATTAATTTCCAAAATTAAAAAAATCAAAGCGAGCGATCCAAATTCAGACTTGACCTTATGTGGCCCTATGATCAAGGAGGGAGAAGCTAAAAGGCTTAAAAAATGGGTCGATAAAGCGGTAAAGAAAGGCGCCAAAGTTTTAGTCGAAGGTCAGGTAAAAGGGGCTTTATTTGATCCAATATTGCTAGAAAATGTTGATACGTCTTTAGAAATTTATAAAGATGAAGCTTTTGGGCCAGTAGCTATTCTAGAGAAGTATAAAGATTTTGAAAAAGGCATTGCTACAATTAATCAAAGTCGATTTGGTCTGCAAGCTGGCGTTTATACACAAAGTCTGAATAAAATGATGTATGCGTGGAATCATTTACATGTAGGTGGTGTCATCATTAATGATATTCCATCATTCCGTGTGGATAACATGCCTTATGGTGGTGTTAAAGATTCAGGTCTAGGTCGAGAAGGGATTCAATCAGCAATTCGAGATATGCAAGAAGAGCGATTGCTTGTGATTAAACAAGGATAAATTATTATTTATGTTAAAAGGAGCATAACGCTCCTTTTAAATTATTTAGTTTAGATTAACGCTGTGATTTAAAAATAAACATATTGAGTTAAAAATTAATCAATAAGAATAAAAAAATGATGAAACACAGTTTTTTCCTGAATTAATTACAGAAAAATCTGATTAAAAGCGCTATTGTTGATTCATTAAACATCCTTTATTTCATCTTTCTTTAACCAAGAATATTAAATAAGGGGTGGTTTGTAATTCGAAAAAAATGCTCAAAAGGCCGTTTCTGATTCAAACAACAAAATTTTAATGGTATGCAATTACTTGCGAGATAACATCAACAATAGCAGTAAGCGTGTACCCATTTACGGATTAGGTACTATATGACAGCTTCACGTGAAAATTGGAGCGCCAGATCAGGTTTTATTATTGCAGCTATTGGTTCTGCAGTAGGTTTAGGCAATATTTGGCGTTTTCCCTATGTCGCATATGAAAATGGTGGCGGGGCATTTTTAATCCCTTATCTGGTTGCAATTTTTGCTGCCGGTCTTCCACTTTTATTTTTAGATTATGCAGTTGGACATAAATACCGTAAGGCCCCACCTACAGCTTACAAGAAGTTGATGAATGGTGAATCATTGGGTTGGTGGCAAGTCGCTGTGACATTAATTATTGGTATTTACTATGCCAGTGTATTGTCATGGGCGGGTAGTTATATGTTCTACTCATTTGGTCAACAGTGGGGAAGTGATACAGAAAAATTCTTTTTCACCACCTATCTTCAGAATGGCGAAGGCTTAGCATTTGGATTTGTTCCGACCTTATTTATAGGTTTGGTTGTCGTTTGGGCGATCGTTATGTTCATCCTGTATGGTGGGGTGAAGAAAGGCGTGGAATTGTCGAATAAGATCTTTATGCCATTATTGGTGGTTTTATTTACGATTCTCGTGATTCAAGCTATTCGTTTACCAGGTGCTGTCCAAGGTTTAAATGCATTCTTTACACCAAACTGGGAAGCAATGGGCAACTATAAAGTGTGGTTAGCTGCATTTGGCCATATCTTTTTCTCGTTATCCGTTGGTTTCGGGATTATGTTGACCTACGCTTCGTATTTGAAGAAAAAAACGAATTTAACTGGTTCTGGACTAGTCGTTGCTCTTGCAAATTCATCTTTTGAAATTTTAGCTGGTATTGGGGTATTTGCAGCATTAGGTTTCATGGCCTACAGTGCGGGTGCTTCAGTTGACGATGTTGTATCTGGTGGTATTGGTTTAGCTTTTATCGCTTTCCCTAAAATCATTTCAAGCATGGGGGCTGGCGGAGACTTATTTGGCTTCTTGTTCTTTGCATCTTTAACAGTTGCAGGGATTACATCCATGGTCAGTATTCTTCAAGTTCCAATCGCAGGTTTCCAAGACAAGTTAGGATGGTCTCGTAAGAAGGCTGTGACAATTATTGCAGGTGGTTCAGCAATTGTTTCAACTTTATTGTTCTCAACTCACAGCGCGATTACGTTTGTCGATATTATCGATTACTTTGCCAATAATATTGGTATTGTCGCGGGTGGCTTATTATCAATCATATTGGTGTCATGGTTCCGTCGACCGTTGTTAAAGCAACTTCAAGAGCATGTAAATCAATATGCTAGTATTAAGCTAGGTGCTGGTTGGAACTTCATGTTGACTGTAGTTACGCCAATCTCATTGTTAGCTGCGCTATTGATGACCTTGAAGTCAATATTTACTGAAGGTTATGGCGGTTATCCAATTGAGATTCTATTGCCAATTGGTGGCGGTGTAGTTGCAATCTTTGTATTCTGTGCGGTTGTTTTTAGTCGTCTAAAAGACAATGGACCTGAGGAGAAATAAGATGAATACTTCTGCTTTAATGATGCTTATTATCTCAACAGTGCTGTTATGGGGTGGTCTTATTTTAGCCATGATTCATTTGGCAAAAAACCCAGATGAGCTTGAAGATTAAACTACTTCAGATCAATATTAAAAAAGCCATGACACGAGTCATGGCTTTTTTATATGTCGGTAAATTAGAAATAAACTATCTTAAAAAATAGCATTAAATCTTTTGAATTAAACAATAATAGAATCCATCACCATGACCTTGTTGTGGCAATAACTGACGGCCGTGGATTTGTTCAATTCCCCAATTTACATTTAATTTGATTTCTTGAGCATCTGCATGCGTGTTGAAGAAATCAATCATTTGGTGTTCATTTTCAGCTTTCAAAATCGAGCATGTAATATAAAGCATTGATCCGCCAACTTTGAGTTGTAGCCACATGTGATTCAGAATTTGTTTTTGAAGTTCAACCGTTTGTTGAATATCGGTAGATTGGCGAAGTAAACGAATATCTGGATGACGTCGTACAACTCCAATAGCAGAACACGGTGCATCAAGAATAATACAGTCAGCCTGTTCAGGTGCAGACCATACCGTAGCATCAGCAGTGAGTATTTCCACTGGAGCATACTGATTAAGTGCAAGACGCTCTAAGTTTTCACTTACGCGGCTTAAACGCTTTGTGTCGTGATCGATCGCATACAGCTTTTTAGGACGATAACACTCTAAAATATGTGCTGTTTTTCCACCTGGAGCCGCACATGCATCAATTACGATCTTATCATCAAGATTCGGCAACAAGGTCGCGCAAAGTTGAGCATGTTCATCCTGAACAGAAAAACCACCTTCTTCAAAGCCAGGGAGGTGAGGAATATGCACGGATTGATCTAAGATAATGCCTACATCGGACCATTCACATGGATGAGCATCAATCCCTTCTTCATCAAGAATATCTAAATATTCCTCACGGCTTACTTGTCGTTCATTTACACGTAGTGTCAAAGGCGCAGCCAGTTTAAGCTCAGCTGAAAGCATTTGAAGATGCTCTGGCCAATCTTTTTTCAAGCGTTTAAATAGCCAACTAGGTAAACCATGGGCTTGGTCTAATGCTTCGCCGAATTCTTCAGTTTCACGTGAAACACGACGTAGAATCGCATTCACGACGCCACTTAAAGCTTCAAAACCAAGTTGTTTGGTGGCTGTTACCGTTTCTGAGATAGCCGCATGTGCTGGAATACGCGTGCAAAGCAGTTGATATAAACCTAAATATAGGCAGCTTTCAACGGTTTCATTGTTGAGCGGTTTAGTCAGAAGAGGGAGAGTAATTGCTTTAAGTGCATGCCATTGGCGTAAAGTGCCTAAAGTCAATTCATGAAATAAGGCCCGATCACGCTCACCAACCAATGAAAGATGTTGGGAAAGAACAGAGGTGAGGGATTGCCCATTCTGAACGGCCAGTAATGTTTTAATCACATGTCCGCGTAAATTTAAATGAGAAGATTGTTGGCTCATGCGAAGATCTGTCCTGGCTGCAATTTTTGACTTTGTAGAATTTGTGCAGCATTGAGCGCTTTACCGCCTGGCCACTGAAGTTGAGTGAGGCAAATCACTTGATGATCACCACACACAACGTGAACACCATCCTGATCGACAGCGATGATTTCACCGATTTGTTGAGTTGATGGAGTGAGTGGAGAAAGTTTCGAATTCCAAATGCGTAAATTGTTGGATTCATCAATAGGTGTGAAAGCTACGGGCCAAGGATTGAAAGCACGGATATTACGATCAATCGTCACAGCATCATTTGCCCAGTTAATTTGAGCTTCAGCCTTCGACAGTTTATGAGCATACACTGTAAGTGATTCATCTTGAACTTCACGTGTATCTAAATAATGCTTTAAAGTGTCTTCACTTTCTAAAACAGCGAGAGTGGCTTCAGCTCCTTGTTGAGCCAGTTTATCATGTAAGGTTGCGGAAGTATCTTCAGCCGTAATAGGACACATCGTTTTAAACATCATGTCACCAGTGTCTAGACCAGCTGCCATTTTCATGATCGTAATACCTGTTTCAGTATCACCTGTCGCGATAGCACGTTGAATAGGGGCTGCACCTCGCCAGCGAGGCAATAAGGAACCATGAATATTCAAGCAGCCGTATTTAGGTGTATCCAAAACGACTTGAGGCAAGATTAAACCGTATGCTGCGACCACCATCACATCAGCATTGAAAGACTTGAGTTCAGCTTGAGCAGCCAAACCTTCCTCAGTCGACGATTTAAAATGTAAAGGTTGGTAAACAGGAATATTGTGCTCAAGCGCCAATTGCTTTACCGCTGACGCTGTCAGTTTTTGTCCACGTCCTGCTTTACGGTCTGGCTGCGTATACACAGCAACAATTTCATGAGAAGTCTTTAGCAAAGCTGCTAATGCACTCGCTGCAAATTCAGGGGTTCCCGCAAAGATGATTTTCACTCAGACACTTCCAAAACAATATAAAGAACATTATATGCCAAAAGCGATTTTCGCCCAAATAAGGTCGTAATTTGAAACGTTTTCATGTGCATTTTGTGCTTAAGGTGTGATTAATAAAATTTATGTATTTTTAAAAAAAGATTCATGAAAGTTTTGTATTACGATTTCAGATAAGGGTTTATAGTAGATCACATCTCTTACATCGATTTAGATCGTTGAGGGCAAATCAGACCTATACGAACAATTGCAAGCAATGGTTAACTGTTAATCAGAAAGCTGTCATAATAGAAGTAAGGTTCAACTGATTTAGCCTTATATTTCAGTATCATTTAGCCAGATTGAATACATATTCATCGAGCTCAGCTTAAGTTGGAAATAAAAATGCCTGACTATCGTTCGAAAACATCAACACACGGAAGAAATATGGCGGGTGCACGTGGCTTATGGCGTGCAACTGGAATGAAAGACGAAGATTTTGGCAAACCAATTATTGCAGTAGTCAACTCATTCACACAATTCGTACCGGGTCATGTGCATCTTAAAGACTTAGGTCAGCTTGTTGCACGTCAGATTGAACAAGCGGGTGGTGTAGCTAAAGAATTTAATACAATCGCAGTAGACGACGGTATTGCAATGGGTCACGACGGAATGTTGTATTCATTACCATCGCGTGACTTGATTGCTGACTCAGTTGAATACATGGTCAATGCACACTGTGCAGATGCAATGGTTTGTATCTCGAACTGCGACAAAATCACACCGGGAATGTTGATGGCGGCAATGCGCTTAAACATTCCTGTTGTGTTTGTTTCAGGCGGTCCAATGGAAGCTGGTAAAGTCCAAATTCGTGGTGGTGAACAAGCAATTGACCTTGTGGATGCCATGATTGTTGCTGCAGATGACAACTACACAGATGAAGAAGTAAAAGCATACGAACGTTCTGCATGTCCAACTTGTGGTTCATGTTCAGGAATGTTTACTGCAAACTCAATGAATTGTTTGACAGAAGCATTAGGTTTATCATTACCGGGTAATGGTTCAACACTTGCAACGCATGCCAACCGTAAAAAACTATTTGAGCGTGCGGGTCAGTTGATTGTTGAAATCACAAAACGCCATTACGAACAAAATGATTACAGCGTATTACCACGCAACATTGCCCCTAAAGCTGCTTATGAAAATGCCATGACTTTAGATATCGCGATGGGTGGTTCTACCAATACAGTACTTCACTTATTAGCGGCTGCGCATGAAGCAGAAGTTGATTTTACAATGGACGATATCGATCGTTTATCACGTAAAGTGCCTGTACTGTGTAAAGTTGCACCTGCGGTTAAAAATGTTCACATGGAAGATGTCCACCGTGCAGGCGGTATCATGTCGATCCTTGGCGAACTAGACCGTGCAGGTTTGTTAGATACTTCTGTACCAACCGTACACGAAAAAACATTAAAAGACGCATTAGATAAGTGGGACATTATTCGTACTGAAAATGAAGAGGTATATAACTTCTATAAATCAGCACCGGGCGGTGTACCAACACAAACAGCATTCTCACAAGACCGTTACTACACACGTCTTGATGGCGACCGTGAAAATGGCGTGATTCGTAATGCAGAACATGCTTTCTCTAAAGACGGCGGTTTAGCAGTCCTTTACGGTAACATCGCACTTGATGGTTGTATCGTAAAAACGGCTGGTGTAGATGACTCGATTCTGAAATTCAACGGTACAGCACGCGTATTTGAAAGCCAAGATGATGCAGTAGAAGCAATCTTAGGCGGCAAAATCGTAGCAGGTGACGTGGTTCTGATTCGTTACGAAGGTCCACAAGGTGGTCCGGGTATGCAAGAAATGCTGTATCCAACAAGCTACTTAAAATCAAAAGGCTTAGGTAAAGACTGTGCGCTTGTGACTGATGGTCGTTTCTCGGGTGGTTCATCAGGTCTTTCAATTGGTCACGTGTCTCCAGAAGCGGCTGAAGGCGGTGCAATTGCTTTAGTTGAAGATGGCGACCGTATCGAAATTGATATTCCAAACCGTACGATTCACTTAGCAGTTGCTGATGATGTATTGGCTGCGCGCCGTGAAGTACAAGAAGCTAAAGGTTGGAAGCCTGCGAAAGAGCGTCCACGTAAAGTATCTAAAGCACTGAAAGCGTATGCAATGCATGCAACAAGTGCTGCAAAAGGTGCGGTACGTGATATCTAATCTGCTTATAAACTAGATCAATCATGATTAAAAAGCATCCTTCGGGATGCTTTTTTAATCACTAAAAGTTTGAATTTCATCTGAAAGCGTCAATTACATTAATGACAATATTTGATAGAAAGGTCATAAATATTGATCAATTCTCTTTGTCTTGATATAAGTTTTGCTCGCGTTCAAACTTTTTTAGTTTTAAAAAAAGCGATGAATTCGATACTTTGAGCACATAATTTACCAGTAAAATCATCTGAGGCACATCTCATGTCATTGTTACGCCGTTGGTTTGATCCGCTACGATCGAGTTGGTTTTATCAGAAACCAAATCGTCAAGAGGTCTTGTCAACTGAGCAGGGTTTAACGATCTATCTTCGTTTAGATGATGTGTATAGTTATCTTGCAGTCCAGCAATTGGCACAATTAAATGACATTTTAAAAGATGAGATTAAGCCTTTAAAAATTGTTATCTCAGATACTGCTGCTGAAGCTCCAAATGATATGAGTCCTGAAGAGTGGCAAGATTACAGTCTACGTGATGCCCAAATTTTAGCGTACCAGCATCGTTTCGGATTCGATAATGAAAAGCCTGAAATACCAAGTGCTGAAGCGATTCAACAGGCAGAAACGATTTTACGAAATACCCCATTAACAGGTGAAAATTTTCTCTATTTATTGGAAGATGTCTTCCATATGTTGTGGCAACAGCAGTATGGAAAATTACGTACTTTGTATGTCATGGCCAGTCGACATCGAAAAGAACAACAAATCGCTGAGCGAACTTTTGATCACACGCCAGTTTTAGCAAGCTTTTTTGAGCTCGGTAATCGTCGGTATCATGCGGTAGATGATTTATTAAGATTGACCCGCCGTTTAAAACAACAAAGACTCTTGACCGGTAATCCTATTTTTCTCATCAATCATATTGAGTGGCGGGAACACCTAATGAATGATGCTGAGGAATTATCTGAGATTCAGGCAATGAATCCTGAGTTGGACCTCTATATTGCATTAGAAGATCCGATCTCTTGGTTATTATTAGCTTATATTAAAGAGGAACTTGCCGATTATTACGATATCCAACTTACCGTTTATCCATTGCAATATCAGGGACGAGATTTATTTGATTGGAGTTTGGCAACGCGTTTATCTAAACGAACAGAAGTAAAATTTACGCCGTTTTGCCGACCGACTCAGCAGGCGACATATGAAATAGCACGATTGTTTTACAGTGTGCCTGAGGATCAACGCCTTGATGCAATGTATGAAATCTTGCAGGCTGTATGGAGTAAAGGTAAAGATCTATCGTATCGACCTCATATTCAAGCCTTAAAACAGAGCTTGAATATCACGACGCTCACTGAAGAGTCGATCAGTCAAAAGCTGGAAGAAAATCAATTACTCTGTGAGATGAAATCACAACCTGATTTACCAGTGCTTGAGCTTCGTATCGATGGAAAGAGTTATGTGTTTAATAGCTTATATCGTGTATGGATGATTGAAAGTATTTTCAGTAATGTGTTAGAACAAAAGTACAAAAGTGAAAATGAATCTGAACACAGGGATACCGAATCAATTGAAAATCAATAAAGAAAAATGCGAAACCCTTCAGCAAGCTCGAGCACAAATAGATTCAATTGATCAAGCCATAACAGAATTAATTGGTTTACGCCAATATTACGTAGATCAGGCAGTGCGATTTAAAAGAACTATCCAAGATGTACAGTCACCTGAACGTGTTGAAATAGTGATTGAAAAAATACGTGAATTGGCTACAAAAAATGGTGTGGATCCATTACTCATGGAAAAAATATATCGAGAGATGATTCAACACTTTATTCAAAGAGAGTTAAAAGAAATACGACCATAACAGTCGGAATTCTTAATAAGAATGAGGAACTTAGTTTCCTCTTTTATTCATTGAAATTTACAAAATATATAGCCGATTTGTGAACTGGTTCAACAAAGCTTAGTGTTACAAAAAATAATATTAAGTTAACATTTGGATACATCACTTTTTAGACTGACGGTCGAAGGCGCTATGGATACCCAGTTACAATTAGAAAAAATAGTCAAGGATCTTGAAAACTACAAAGTAGCCATTGATGCACATTCAATTGTAGCCATAACAGATGCACGTGGTGTCATTACTCATGTCAATGAGAAGTTTTGTAATATCTCGCAGTATTCTTATGAAGAACTGGTCGGATCAACACATAAAATTATTAATTCAGGCTATCACCCGAGAAGTTTTTTTAAATATATGTGGAAAGCCATTTCGAGTGGAGAAATTTGGAAAGGCGAAATTTGTAACCGAGCTAAAAATGGTTCTTTATATTGGGTTGAAACCACGATTGTGCCGCTTAAAGATAATAATGGCGTTTTACAAAACTATATCTCCATTCGAACTGATATCACACAGCTAAAAAATTCCGAAGACCATGCACGTTATATGGCATTACATGATGAATTAACGGGATTGCCTAACCGCCGTTTTATGCAAGAACGCATGTTGGCGGTGATTGAATCATGTAAACAAAATGGTACACATAGTGCACTCATGATGTTGGATTTGGATAACTTCAAAAATATTAATGACACGTTAGGACACGATCGTGGAGATGACCTACTCAAAATGGTCTCGGTGCGTCTTATGGAGTGTGTGGCACAGCAGAATGCAATTGTCCGTCTTGGTGGAGACGAGTTTTTAATTATTCTTTCAGATTTAGATCCAGATGAAACGATTGCTAATCAAGCAGTGATGCAAATCGCTGATAAAGTTCGTGCTGCATTAAATGAGCCTTTCGTATTAAAGGATAATAAAATTCATACTAGCTCTAGTATCGGAATTTTTATTTTCCGTAATTCAAAATTGCCAAAAAATGAGTTGCTTAAGTACGCCGACATGGCGCTGTATCAAGCTAAAGAAAATGGTAAAAACTGCATATGTGTTTTTGATCCTGAAATGGAACAAAGTGTTATTGCTAAAGCTGCTTTATTAAATGATTTAAGATTAGCTTTATTACGAGATGAGTTCCAACTTTATTATCAGATTTTAGTAAATCGCGAAGAGGAAGTGATCGGGTATGAGGCTTTGCTACGTTGGAGTCATCCTGAACACGGTTTAATTTTACCAGGTCGATTTATTGAAGAAGTGGAGAAAACTGATCTCATACATGATGTTGGTAATCGTGTATTAGTATTAGCATGCCAACAGTTAAAAGATTGGAGCCAATACCCAGAATCTTCAAACTGGACGATTTCAGTCAATATTAGTGTCGAACAATTCCGTAAGACTGACTTTGATAAAAATGTGCTTCGGATTATTGATGAAGCAGGAATTGATCCAACATTATTACGTTTAGAACTCACTGAAAGCATGTTCTATACCGATATGCATAACTCAATTGAGAAAATGAAAAAGCTCATCGAGCGTGGATTAAGATTCTCTATGGATGATTTTGGAACAGGATATTCTTCATTGAATTACCTCAAAATGCTTCCACTGGATCAACTCAAAATTGATCGTTCATTTGTAGAAAATATTGTCGGTAATCCACGTGATATTGCTATTGTGAAAACGATTATTGATTTAGCACAAATTCTTGATCTGAATGTGGTGGCAGAGGGTGTAGAAACTGAAGAGCAGTTCCAAGTTCTAAAAGAAAATGGTTGTAATACGTTTCAAGGCTATTATTTTGGTCGACCTAAACCCATTGAAAAAAAATCTTAAAATACTTAATTAGAATAAAAAATTAAAAAAGAGAGCATTAAGCTCTCTTTTTTTATATGCGATAGATTTTTAGTTAGACTTTCCACCTAAGCTAAAGAACCAATTCAGGAATAATGCAGCAAAGGTAGCCGTTCCAATACCACCTAAATTGAAGCTACCAAATTGAAGCGCAAAGTCACCAGTACCTAAGATCAGCGTGATCGCAGCAATCATGAGGTTTTTATTTTTAGAGAAATCGACACGATGTTCGATCCAAATTTTAGCACCAGCGATGGTAATTAAACCAAACACCACAATTGATGCACCTGCAAGAATCGCAGTTGGAATGGTTTGAATAATTGCACCAAATTTTGGTGATAAGCCAAGGAAAATTGCGAATACACCTGCGATGGCAAAAATAATCGTGGAATAGACACGTGTCACAGCCATCACGCCAATATTTTCCCCATAAGTGGTCATGCCTGGAGCACCTACACCACCGGCTAATGATGTTGCAACACCATCGGCTACAAACGCTTTACCAATATGTGGGTCTAGATTTTCACCAGTCATGGCAGAGACTGCTTTGATGTGACCTAAGTTTTCAGCCACTAAAATTAAAGCTACAGGAGCAATGATGAGCATCGCGTTCATACTGAACTCAGGAGCATGAAAGTTAGGCAGACCAAACCATGCAGCTTGTGTAATCGGCGTGAAGTTAATTGGAGTACCGTAACCCATGATATTCGTAATAACAAAGTATACGATATAAGACAGCACCAAACCCACAAGTAAAAGTAGGCGTTGTAGCATCCCTTTGGTGAATACTGCAATTGAAGCCATACAAATGACAGTAATCAATGCCATCCACATATTAAATGGATTACCCGCGACACTTTTTACCGTTACCGGTGCAAGATGCAGACCGATGATCATGACCACAGAACCTGTTACGACAGGAGGCATGAGCTTTTCAATCCATCGAGTACCTGTTGCCATCACCAGAAAACCAATTAAGGCATAAAGTACACCACAGGTAATAATTCCCCCAGCAGCTAATGCAATATTCGCATTTGCTCCAGCACCGGCATATCCCGTTGCCGCGATGACTACACCAATAAAAGCAAAGCTTGAGCCTAAATAACTGGGCACTCGACCGCCAGTGATGAGGAAAAATAACAGGGTACAAATACCTGACATTAATATGGCAAGATTAGGATCAAAACCCATTAATAATGGTGCTAAAACTGTCGCACCAAACATGGCAAAAGCATGTTGAATGCCAAGAACTACACTTTGCGCAGGAGGTAAATATTCGGTCGTGCCAACAGGACGCGTATCAATATCATCCGTAAAGGGACGCCATTTAGGAAACCAACTGGTCATAAAGTGAGCACTCAATAGTTAAATTGTGCACATCATACGCCTGTTTTATGAGAAATCATCTGTTTCTTGCAAAATTATTAAAACTAATGGTCTGACTTTTATTGAATTTTTACCCATCGGTAAAAAAAATATGTTTTAAAAATAAAGTAAAATCAGCCTATTGCAATTCAGCTATATCAAAAAAATCTATATCCATATTGAGTAAAAAATTTATAGGTGCTTCGTTGTCATTACTGAAAATTAGAATAAAGTCTCTAAATTGCTCAAGCCCATAAAGGTACTTGAGCATAGGCAGTCGTGAAATCAACCCGTATTACGTAATCCAGCAGCAATACCTGCAATACTTACCATTAATGCATGGTCAACCTCAGTTTGTTCGACAGTTCGTTCAGCTAAATATTCGCGACGTCTTTTCATGAGTTCTGCTTGTAACAGGTGTAATGGAAGAAGATAGGGTTTACGAATCTTCATGGCTTGATCAAGAACTTCATTAGAACTGAGTAATTTAGATTCACCTTTCATTGCCAATAAAGTTTGTACTGCGTCATGTAAGCGTTGGCGTAGTTCCGCACCCAATACTTTAAGATTTTCATCTTGGGTGAGATGAGATTCATAATACAATGCGACATTGCTATCTGATTTAGATAGCACCATCTCCAACATATCAATTAAAGTTTGGAAATAAGGCCATTGTTCTAACATTTCATCTAGCTCAGCTTTGTGACCTTCTGAAATGACTTGATTGATGGCTGCACCAGTACCTAACCATGCTGGAAGCATTAATCGAATTTGAGTCCATGCAAATACCCATGGAATTGCACGTAAGGATTCAATACCACCGCTGATTTTTCGTTTCGCTGGTCTTGAACCCAAAGGTAGCATCTGTAATTCAAGCTCTGGCGTCACGGTTCTTAAGTATTGGACAAAATGAGGGTTTTCGCGGACTGTTTGACGGTAAACATTCACAGAGAGTTCCGTCATCTTGTGCATCAACTCGCGCCATGCTGCCTTGGGTTCTGGTGGTGGGAGTAAAGTCGCTTCTAAGGTAGCTGCGGTATAAATTTCTAAATTTTGCAGTGCGATTTCTTCTAATCCAAATTTGAATCGGATCATTTCGCCTTGTTCGGTCACACGGATTGCACCTGAGATTGAGCCAGGTGGTTGTGAAAATAGTGCTTGTTGGGTTGGAGCACCACCACGACTAATTGAGCCACCACGACCATGGAACAAAGTGAGTTGTATACCATGTTGTTTGGCAATAGCTGTTAACTCTTCTTGTGCACGGTACTGAGCCCAATTCGCAGACATGAAACCTGCATCTTTTGCTGAGTCAGAGTAACCAATCATGACCTCGTGCTTGTTTTGAATATGTTGTTTGTACCAATGCATACTGAATAAAGTATTCATGGTCGAAGCTGCGCCATCTAAATCTTTTAACGTTTCAAATAATGGAACTACACGCAGAGGTTGCTTAATACCTGCTTCTTTTTGGAGTAATAGAACCGCCAAAACGTCACTTGGATATTCCGCCATTGAAATAATATAAGCACCTAGACTCTCAGCAGGTTGTTCTGCCAAAGTTCGCATGGTAGCGAATACTTCTTGAACATCAGGATGCTCAATAAGACTTTGAGCAGATTCATTAAGATGTTTAGGAAGTAAAGGGCGTTTGCTTTGCAGTTCTTGTAATAAGAAGTTTTGACGGGCTTGTTCAGTCCATGTCTCAAAATTGCCAAGTCCAAGATACTCAGTAATCGCTGAAATTGCTTGACGATGACGACCTGACTCTTGGCGAATATCTAGTTTTAATAACTCAATACCGAAACAATTCACGCGATAAATAAAATCGAGTAACTTTCCTTGAGCAATACCGGAAAGGTTTGAATCGACTAATGAGCGATAACATAACAATAATGGCTGCAACAACTCATCTTTGTGATGAATAATCTGGCTACGATCCACATCAGAATGTTGACCTTGTAATTTTGCAGTGAGCCATTCTCTTGTAATTTTTAAGCGTTCACGTGTTGTTCTTAAATATTCACGATAAGGCTCTGGATGAGGCTGACCTAAGGCAGTCTTTAGTTCATCACTGCACGCCTGAACAGAAAGCTCCCAACGTAAATCTTCAATATCTCGGAGGTAGAGATCCGCGGCTTTCCATCGAGATAACCATAAAACTTCTTGAGTCACTTTGTGTGTGACATTTGGGTTTCCATCTCGGTCACCACCCATCCAAGATGCAAACCGCACAGGTGCAATATCTAAAGGTAAAGCTTGAGAACAATGCTCTTGAACCAATTGATTCAATTCACGGACAAACTTAGGAATAGCGTTCCATAAAGTTTGCTCAATGGTAGTAAAACCCCATTTTGCTTCATCAATTGGGGTTGGACGATGTTGGCGAATTTCATCGGTTTGCCATGCTGAACAAACCAATTGTTTTAATTCAGAAAGAACTTGAGCGCGCTGTTTGGGGGTCAGCTTTTGCTGATCAAACTTAGATAAACACTCGTTGATCCCATCATATTTTTGGATCAAGGTGCGACGACTAACTTCCGTAGGATGTGCGGTGAGTACAAGCTCAATATTTAGCTCACAAATTTGTTGATAAAGGGTTTCCGCTGAAATCAGCTGTTGTTGAAATTTTTCAAAAAGGGGAATAAGGACATTTGCTGCAGCACCGTTTTCATCAAACTCATTTTGGCGACGGCTACGTACCACATGATATTGTTCTGCAATATTGGCAAAGTTCAGAAAATGTGAAAAAGCGCGTGTCAGTGGAAGAATCTCATCATCTTTTAAACTTAAAAATAAACTTTCTAATTGTTTTTCAGCTTCGCTATCACCATCACGTGCACCTTTCGCGAGTGCACGAATTTGTTCAACTTGATTAAACAAATCTTGTCCAGCTTGTTCTTTTAAAGTCTCTCCTAAAAGATTACCGAGTAAGCGTACGTCTTCACGTAATGGAGCATCAATTTGTTGAATCATTTTTTTCTCCTTTTCTTGTTCTTTTGACTATACCGCTTATTCATGACATGCCAAGCGATTGCAAAATAATTTAAAGAAAATTAGGTGAAAAATACGCCATTTAAGAATGGAGAGAGCTATTTTTTGTATTTCAGCATAAATAATTCGATGGCTTGATGAATAATTTCATCACATTCTGCTTCATTGGGAACCTGACGAACACCTAACAATACTTCATGATGTCGATGCCCTAAGAGTAAAGAAAGGAGCAAATGTGTTTGCTTTTCAGCATCATCTTTCTGGATAAATCCGTGCTCAATCGCTTGAGCAAAAAAATCAGTCCAAACCACAAATAACCGCTTATGAGATGCATTATAAAAAGGTTCAGCCAAAGGATTTTGCTCTGCTGCCAATTCTAATAATAAATGCTCAAGCTTAATGGCTTCAGGAAGATTGACAATTTGCAGCGCTAAACTACACACCTGATAGAAGTCTTCTAAAAAATTGGATTCAGGGTGTAATTGGATTCGCCGAGCATTGATTGATTCTTCGCACGTTTCTGCAATTGCATAGGTAAATAACGATTCTTTATCTTGAAAATGGTTATACACCGTCAGTTTAGTCACGCCAGCTTCTTTGGCAATTTGATTCATGCTTGAACCATGAAAGCCCTGTTTTAGAAACAAACGTTTAGCTGCCTCTAATATTTGTTTCTTTTTAACTAAATCCTTAGGACGTCCAATATTCATTTGCACAAAAAAATCCAAAAAAAACAGTTTAGGTCATACCTTGAAAAATGATTTTTAATTACTGTACCATGCGGTATATTAATTAAAAAATAATCAAATTAATATCCCTAATTTGATTTGCCTAAAAATTGACATAAGAGCAGTGCACATGAGTCTTCAAAAATTTGCCACATACAGTCTAATGCTCATTTGTAGCGTGATACTCACCGCGTGTAGTAAGGATAAACCCACAGAGGAACAAATTCCATTTGTGATGGTTGCCCAGCCGAATACTTCCCAAGATGAACTGAAAAGTTATGCAGGAGAAGTTCAGGCGAGACAGCAAACGGCATTGGCTTTCCGTGTTGGAGGACAAATTACTGAACGCTATGTTGATGTAGGGGATCGAGTCAAAGTCGGGCAAGTCTTAGCAAAATTAGATGTGAAAGATGCTCAACTGCAGTTAAATGCTTCAAAAGCTCAGTTAGAAAGCGCGCAATCTGCAGCCAAAATTGCCGAAGAAGAATACAAACGCTTTAAGCAGTTATTACCTATTAATGCGGTGAGTCGTTCGCAATATGATGCCGTAGAAAATCAATATAAATCGGCCATGTCAAATTTAAAACAGGCACAATCAAATTATGCAGTGAGTAGTAATCAGACGGGATATAACCAACTCATTGCCAATAAAAATGGCGTCATCACTGAGCGTAGTATTGAAGTTGGTCAAGTGATCGCAGCAGGGCAGGCAGCATATCAACTGGCGATAGATGGTGATCGTGAAGTGGTGATTGGTGTGCCAGAACAAGCAGTATCAGAAATTAAAACAGGTCAAAAAGCTTGGGTTACGCTATGGTCAAAACCAGAGGAGCGTTTCGCCGCATATGTGCGTGAAATTTCACCTGCTGCCGACCAATCTAGAACATTTAGTATCAAAGTTGCTTTGACTGAAGGGCGTTCAGCAATTCAACTTGGACAAAGTGCGCGAGTATTTTTTTCAAATACCAGTTCAAATGTGATTAATGTTCCTTTGACCAGTGTATCTGCAACAGAAGATCAGCCTTATGTTTGGGTTGTGAATCCAGATCACAGTATCCGTAAGGTGAATGTTCAAATAGGTGCTTATGGTCGTGATACGGTACCTGTGACCCAAGGTTTAAAAGCTTCTGATTGGATCGTGGTTGGCGGTGTACACTTACTGCGAGATAAACAAAAAATTAATCCGATTGACCGTCAAAACCGTGCAGTCAATGTAAAAGCAGGACAAGTTGGAGCGAAAATATGAACTTTAACTTGTCAGAATGGGCGTTAAAAAATAAGGGACTGATCCTTTATTTCATGATTTTGATGGGAATATTGGGTGTTTATTCCTACTCAAAACTATCACAAAGTGAAGACCCTCCATTTAGTTTCAAAGTAATGGTGGTTCAAACCTATTGGCCAGGTGCGACAGCGGAAGAAGTTTCATTACAAGTAACTGATCGCATTGAAAAAGAATTAATGAGTACGGGGCTCTATGATCGTATTGCAGCCTATTCTCGTCCTGGTGAATCAATGGTGACCTTTGTTGCCAAAGACTCGCTGCGTTCCCATGAATTACCGAATGTTTGGTATCAGGTTAGAAAAAAAATTGGAGATATCAAACACCAACTTCCTAGCGGTGTTCAAGGTCCATTCTTTAACGATGAATTTGGTGACACCTTTGGGAATATTTATGTCTTAACGGGTGATGATTTTGATTATGCTGTGATGAAGGAATATGCCGATCGCTTACAGCTGCAACTACAACGTGTGCAAGATGTCGGGAAAGTTGATTTAGTCGGCTTGCAAGATCAAAAAATTTGGATAGAAATTTCAAATACGAAAACCGCTCAATTGGGTATTCCAGTTTCTGCAATTCAAGAAGCACTACAAAAACAAAATACCATGGCGAGCGCAGGTTTCTTTGAAACAAGCTCAGATCGTATTCAAGTGCGTGTCAGCGGACAATTGAAATCAGTCGAAGATCTCAAGAACATGCCATTACTGGTTGGTGATAAGACCATTCAATTGGGCGATGTGGCTGAAGTTTACCGTGGCTTTAGTGAGCCAGCTCAACCACGTATGCGCTTTATGGGCAAAAATGGTATTGGTATTGCGGTGTCTATGCGTAAGGGTGGTGATATCATTGCGCTAGGGAAAAATCTAGAAAAGACCTTTAATGATCTACAACAAACTTTACCTTTAGGGATGGAACTTAAAAAAGTTTCAGATCAGCCTGTAGCGGTGCAACGCAGTATTCACGAATTTATCAAAGTGCTCGCAGAGGCCGTGATTATTGTCTTATTGGTCAGCTTCTTCTCTTTAGGTTTCCGTACAGGATTAGTGGTCGCTTTCTCTATTCCCTTGGTCTTGGCAATGACGTTCGCAGGCATGAATTTCTTTGATGTTGGACTGCACAAGATTTCTTTAGGCGCGTTAATTTTAGCACTTGGACTTTTGGTTGATGACGCCATCATTGCAGTTGAAATGATGGCCATTAAAATGGAACAAGGATATAGCAGATTAAAAGCCGCAGGTTTTGCTTGGAAGTCGACCGCATTTCCAATGTTAACGGGGACGCTGATCACTGCAGCTGGATTCTTGCCGATTGCCACTGCTGCGTCGAGCACAGGTGAATATACTCGCTCAATCTTCCAAGTTGTAACCATTGCTTTAGTGGTGTCATGGTTTGCAGCGGTACTGTTTGTTCCTTATTTAGGTGACAAATTACTGCCTGATTTTAATCAAATGAATCAGAAAGCTCCGTGGTATCAACGCTTATGGGCAAGATTACGTCAACAACCAGAGCCACAACCCGTCGTTCAACACCATGGTGAGCATCACGATCCATATCAAACTAAGATGTATCAAAAATTTAGATCTTGGGTTGAGTTATGTATTACTTATCGTAAAACCGTCATTGCTGCGACGGTTGCGATATTTGTCTTGTCAATTTTGATGTTTAAATTTGTTCCACAACAATTTTTCCCACCATCAAACCGTGCTGAAATATTAGTGGATCTAAAACTAGAGGAAGGTGCTTCTCTAACAGCGACAGAAAATGCGGTTAAAAAAGTAGAAAAATTCTTGTCGACTCAAAAAGGGATCGATAATTACGTCGCTTATGTTGGTACAGGTTCTCCACGTTTCTATTTACCACTTGATCAACAATTGCCTCAGGCGAGTTTTGCACAATTTGTGGTTTTGGCTTCCTCATTAGATGAGCGAGATGAGATTAGAAAGAATCTGAGTGAAGAAATTAGTAAGTTATTGCCTGAAGTACGGACACGTGTATCGCTATTGGAAAATGGGCCACCAGTCGGTTATCCAATTCAATACCGTGTTTCTGGTGAAGATTTAAATACTGTCCGCCAACGAGCACAATTAGTGTCACAAGCAATCAGTGAAAATCCAAATACCGCCAATGTTCATTTAGATTGGGGTGAGCCGAGTAAAATTATTTCACTTGAAATTGATCAAGATCGTGCGCGTCAGTTAGGCGTATCTAGCTTAGATTTGGCGAATTTCTTAAATAGTTCAATAACAGGTGCTGCGATTAATCAGTATCGTGAGAAACGGGAGTTAATTGATATTCGTTTACGTGGCGATCAAGCGGAACGTGTTGATGTAGCATCGTTACAAAGTCTCGCTGTACCGACGAGTCAAGGTACAACAGTTCCATTGGCACAGATTGCGAATATCCAATATAAGTTTGAAGATGGTCTGATTTGGCATCGTAACCGTTTGCCGACGATTACTGTACGCGCAGATATTCGGACTAAACTCCAACCAGCTACTGTGGTTGGTGAATTAACTGAATCTATTGAGAAAATTCGTGCCGAACTTCCAAGTGGTTATCTGGTAGAAGTGGGAGGCACTGTGGAGGAATCTGCACGTGGGCAAACTTCAGTAAATGCTGGCATGCCGTTATTTTTGGCTGTGGTCTTTACCTTGCTCATGATTCAGCTCAAGAGTATTTCACGTTCGTTTATTGTTTTCTTGACCGCGCCTTTGGGTTTAATTGGCGTGGTATTGTTCCTGTTAATATTCAATAAGCCTTTCGGGTTTGTGGCGATGCTAGGTACCATTGCTTTATCTGGAATGATTATGCGTAATTCGCTTATCTTGATTGATCAGATCGAGCAAGATATCAAAGCGGGTCATTCTCAATGGGAAGCGATTTTAGAAGCGACAGTACGCCGTGCCCGTCCAATTATTTTGACTGCATTGGCTGCTGTGTTGGCGATGATTCCGCTTTCACGCAGTATCTTCTTTGGTCCAATGGCGGTAGCAATTATGGGTGGACTCATTATCGCAACATTATTAACGCTGTTCTTCTTGCCAGCACTCTATGCGGCATGGTTTAAAGTAAAAAAAGAGTCAAAAACCGCGTAGTTTTATGTGAATACTAGGTGCGAAGCATTGAAAAATTCAATATAGTAGTCCCTAGTTTTTAACACAAAATAACACAGTGGGCTGAGTACATAAAAAAACTGAATGTGCACTCGGTTGAGGTATAAAAAAGCATCCATGGGGCGAGACAATTTAACAAGACATCGTCGATTAATTACGATGTCTTATGTATTCATGTTTCTTGCATTGTTCACTGGTATCAGTGCTGCAATCGCCTATTTTTTAGCGCAAAAAGTGGCTCAAGCGCAAGACGCTGAAGTCTGGATCCATGCTCAAGCATTATGGATTGCACGAAATGTTGTGCTATTCATGATGATGGCCGCATTTGCTGCTCTTTGGTTTATTCCTGCCTGCTTTATCTATTGGGATAGTGTGTTATGGGTGAAAGGGTGTACGGTGATTGGTGTCATTTTTACCACAATTGCATGGCTATTTCTCCTAAATGCATGGCTTAAAGGCTTAGTTAAATATCTCCAGAAAAAAGCCGCTTTTTAAAATAATGATTTAATTTACTTGTAATCTCGGAATATGACCCCAACATATTCCGCAGAGAAGTCATATCAAATTTTTTTGTGGAGCATCGCCAGACATGGCTAAACGTGATTATTATGAGGTTTTAGGGATTTCTAAAACAGCTAGTGATGATGAAATTAAAAAAGCCTACCGTAAGTTGGCGATGAAATATCATCCAGACCGTAACCCTGATAATGCTGAAGCAGAAGAAAAATTCAAAGAAGCTGCTGAAGCGTATGAAGTTTTATCTGATAGTGAAAAACGCAGCATGTATGACCGCATGGGACATAATGCGTTTGAAGGCGGCTTCGGTGGCGGCGGCGGTGGTTTCGGTGGCGGTTTTAGCGCTGAAGACATTTTTAGTCAGTTTGGTGACATTTTCGGTGGTGCGTTTGGTGGCGGCGGTCGCCAACAGCGTCAAAGACGTGGTTCAGACTTACGTTATGTGCTTGAGCTCAGCTTAGAAGAAGCTGTACGTGGCGTAAAGAAAACAATCACTTTTACTGCGCCAGCACCATGTGAAGTGTGTGATGGTAAAGGTTCTAAAAACCCGAATGATGTTGAAACCTGTAAAACTTGTCACGGGGCTGGCCAGGTCCGTATGCAACAAGGTTTCTTCTCAGTTCAGCAAACGTGTAGCACTTGTCGCGGACAAGGTAAGATTATTAAAAATCCTTGTGGCACTTGTCATGGTTCAGGTGTTAAAGATCGTCAACAGACACTTGAAGTTACCATTCCTGCAGGCGTAGATAATGGCGATCGCGTTCGTTTAACTGGAAAAGGTGAAGCGATTCGTGATGGTCAATCAGGTGATCTATACGTAGAAGTTAATGTTCGTGAACATGAAATCTTCCAACGTGATGGCGCGGACTTGTATATGGATGTGCCGATTAGTATCGCTGATGCTGCATTGGGTAAAGAAATTGAGATTCCAACCCTTGATGGTCGTGTGAACTTGAAAGTACCTGAGGGAACACAAACAGGTAAAATGTTCCGTCTACGTGGCAAGGGTGTAAAACCAGTACGCACAAGTATGCAAGGTGATTTACTTTGCCGTATCGTGATTGAAACACCAGTCAACTTAACTGCACGTCAACGTGAACTTTTAAAAGAGTTACAAGAATCTTTAGATGGTGCGGACAGTAAATCTTCACCTAAAAAGAAATCATTCTTCGATCGTTTATTTGACTGATCAGAATGAAATAAAAGCCCGACATTATTGTCGGGTTTTTATTAAGTTATAAATACTTAAGACGCTTAAAGCAAAGTAAGTGATACTACCATTAGATAATTTCTTAGTTTATGGGTGTATTCAAAAGTTGTTGAGACTTATTTGTTTAAGCTTTTAAAATCTAAAGGTAAATTTTTTAATAGGTTTTGTTAGAACTATAATTTATAAAAAGAGGATCTGACGATCCTCATCATGTAATTTTGAAAAAACTAATCCTGAGCATCAATACTCTGACCATTCATCCCTATACTGTCTTCGCCCATTAAATATAAATAAGCTGGCATGATTTGTTCAGGCGTTGCCAATACTTTCGGATCTTCATCAGGATATGCTTTAGCACGCATAGCTGTTCGTGTTGCACCAGGATTAATGCAGTTATAACGGATATTTGGATAGACATTTTCTTTTGCAAAAATTTGACTGACCGCTTCAATGGCAATTTTTGAAACTGAGTATGCGCCCCATTTCGCACGTGCTTCACGACCGACACCTGAGCTTGCAAAAACAACAGAGGCATTTTGAGATTTTTCTAATAATGGAAGTAAATGTTGAGTAAGAACAAAAGGTGCTCTTAAATTTACAGCCATTACATCATCCCACACTTCAGCAGGGTAGTGGGCCAATTCAACGCGCTCACCTAAAATCCCAGCATTGTGCAAAATCCCATCTAAACGACCAAATTGTTGGTCAAGCGTTTCCACAAGACGTTCGTAATCATATGCTGTTGCAGTAGAAAGTTGCAGTGGCAAAATTGCAGGTTGAGGAGCACCTAAACTTTCAATTTCGTCATAGATCACTTCTAACTTGTTCAGCGTTCTACCATGAAGAACGACGGTCGCACCATGTAAAGCATAGCTCAACGCTGCTGCGCGTCCAATGCCATCACCTGCACCCGTAATTAAAATTACTTTATCTTTCAATAAATCTGGGCGAGGTTGATATTCTGAATATTTCATGTGCGACCTCCTTCATTGTTCTAATTAAGCTGTTTTTTGGTGAGATTCGATCAATTCGATTAAGTGTTGATGTAATTCTTGTACATCATTCACTATACAATCTGCCTGCCAAGAATCTAAGTCATCTTTGTGTTCTAATGGTAAATATCCGTAAGCAGCCAAAATCGTGTACATATTTGCGCCTCGACCTGCATCAATATCACGTGGATGATCACCAACATAAATGCATTGTTCAGCTGGAACATTAATTTGTTGAGCAGCGAGATACATTGGTTCTGGGTCAGGTTTAGTGTGCTTAACATCATCTGGGCATACGAGAACGGCACAACGTTCAGTTAAGTTTAAGGCTTGAAGTAGTGCCTCACTCAGCCAACGAGGTTTGTTTGTCACAATTCCCCATGGAATATCCCGTTGTTCCAAGTCCTCAATTAAAGGATACATTCCTGCAAAAAGGTCTGTATCCACAGCAATATCAGCACCATAGATATCTAGAAAGCGCTGACGATGTGCAAGGAAAATAGGATCATCAACCTGTAATTCAGGATAAACCAATTTCACCATCGCCCGAGCCCCCTCGGAGACCTGAGTTCGGATCAGGGCTGCATCTACGATCTCTCGACCTTCTTCACGACACATTGCTTGAATAATACGAATAAAATCCGCAGCAGTGTCAATTAAAGTCCCATCTAGGTCGAAAAGTATGGCCTTCATTCATTCACCTCATTATGGGTGTAAACCATATAGTTCACATCGACATTTGGGGCTAACCAATAATGTTTAGTTAATGGGTTGTAATGTAAGCCTGTCATATCTTTAAGTTTTAAACCTGCGTTACGAATATCATGCGCTAATTCAGAAGGTTTAATAAATTTATGATAGTCATGAGTTCCTTTTTTCAAAAGACGTAACACATACTCTGCACCGATAATCGCAAATAAATATGATTTTGGATTACGGTTAATTGTGGAGAAGAATACATGACCGTTTGGTTTCACCAGTTTTTGGCATGCTTGAATGATTGACGCTGGATCGGGTACATGTTCCAACATTTCCATACAAGTTACGACATCGTATTGACCAGCTTGTTCTTCAGCCAATTGCTCAACTGGAATTTGACGATATTCGATATTGGTTACGTTTTCTTGTTCTGCATGCAGACGTGCGACATTTAATGGTGCTGCGCCCATATCGATACCGAGGACATCGGCACCACGGCGTGCCATACTTTCGGCCAAAATACCGCCGCCACAGCCCACATCTAGGACTTTTTTGCCACTAAGACCACCTGCATGTTCATCAATCCAATTCAATCGTAATGGATTGATTTGATGGAGAGGGCGAAACTCAGAGTGTTGATCCCACCATACTGCAGCAAGTGCTTCAAATTTAGCAATTTCTTGTGGGTCAACATTCAGTTGAGTCATTACAGCCACCTTAGCAAAGTTCGTTTTAATGGGTAGAATTTATATCAGATCTTAGTGTATCGCTAATTCCAAAAAAAGCGATAAATCTTGTAAAAAAGTTCACAGAATCAAAACGATTTTCTCATATTTGTTTTATAGTGAAACCATATGCTAATCAGAATGATTTAGAGGATAAAAACTTAATGAAAAAGGTGGTTTTTAGTGGCGTTGCCGCTGCGGTGCTGATGGCACTTTCAACAGGTGCAATGGCGAACTTTGTTGAAGGCAAAGATTATACGGTCGTGCAAAACCCAGGAAAGGTTGATGTCGCTGGTAAATTGGAAGTACGTGAGTTCTTTTGGTATGGCTGTGGTCATTGCTTTACTTTAGAACCTCATATGCAATCTTGGTTACGTAAAATTCCAAAAGATGTGAATTTTGTCCGTACACCTGCTGCAATGAACAAAGTATGGGAACAGAATGCACGTGGCTACTACGTTTCTGAAGCTCTTGGTGTTCGTAAACGTACCCATTTGCCTCTATTCCACGCGATCCATGACAAAGGTCAGCAGATTTTTGACCAAAAATCACAAGCACAATTCTTTACGAAGTATGGTATCCCAGAAGCGAAATTCAATAGTTTATATAATTCTTTCGCAATTACTGCCAAAGTCTCTCAAGCGAATAAATTAGCGCAACAATATCAATTGACGGGTGTGCCAGCTGTTGTAGTAAATGGGAAATATGTCGTACAAGGTGATAATGGCCGTGTGTTACAAGTGGTCGATTATCTATTGGATAAAGAGCGCAAAGCTAAATAATAGAAAACCCGCATTGAGCGGGTTTTTTTTATGCCTCAGTATTATTCCAATTCAAAATCCCTTTAAAGATTAATCGTATTTGGGTAATGGACTGTTTTTTGAGTACTAATTTTTGTAATTCAAGCTCCATACCTGAATATTGACGGCCCAAGCTAATCCAAGACATTGCCCATGTAAAACATAAATTAATTAAAATATTCGACAACATTTTTAGATCATCAGCTTGATGAAAATTTTGTACGATTTCGAATTTTTGTAGGTCATTGGCCAAATCAGAATTTAGAAACTCAATTTCACGAGCAATCGCACGTCTTACCACTTCAGACCCCCCCCAGCGCTCTGCGATCATAAAAATCCAAGGTTGGGTATTTAAATCGATGGCTTCAAAAAAAAGTTCCATGCTGGTTTCGGCTTTCGCATCAGGGTGGGCCAAACCTTGACCGAGCTGATGAAGTACGGTTTTCAAATATAACGCGACTTGATCCACCAACTCTTGGCCTAATTCATCCATATCTTGAAAATGTCGATAAAAGGCTGTTGGCACCAAACCAACCTCACGTGCAACTTCACGCAGACTAATACTGCTAAATGAACGGCCAGATGTGCTTAAGCGCAAAGCGGCATCCAGTAAAGCCTGACGACTTTGTTGTTTACGTTCATCGCGTATAGACATCTTAAAACCTGAGAAGTGAAGTCGAGATGAGTCTATCAAAAAAATATAAAAATTAAACGACGAATGTCAGTGAACATGTGTTGACTCAATTTCAAAATCAATATAGTGTACACATGTTCACTATTAGAACACTTGTTCACTCAATTAAATTGAAATACAAAAGAGGAACGTTTGAGATGAGTAGTTATCTGTCATATCGTCCTGAATGGATTCGAGAAGATTTCGTCGATTTTATCGCTGAAAAAATACATCCAACTTTGGCTTGGAAAAAAGTCAAAGCATCGCTCGTGAGTCGTCAGGCACTTAGTCACGATTTCTATGAGATTCATTTATGTCCAAATCACAATTTCGATTTTCAACAGATTGAGGCAGGGCAAAGTGTTTTAGTGACAGTCGTAATTGCAGGCGTGCGTCTACAACGTAGTTATTCGATTGTGGAAATTTCTGCGACAGGTAATCTGGTGATTGCTGTCCGAGCTCAAGGAGTAGTGTCGAATTGTTTAAGCCAATTGGCGATAGGTTCTGTTGTGGAAATTTCTCAAGCGCAAGGTAAATTTACGCTTGAGCCGACTCAACAGCCAATTGTGTTATTGGCGTCGGGGAGTGGCATTACCGCCATTTATGCATTGCTTACGAAGGCTTTAAACACATTATCTGTACCTATCTATTTGATTTATTTCTGTCGAGATGACGCGTTCCACGTGAAACTACAACAGCTCGCTTCAAAACATGATCATTTTAATTATCACTATTTTAATACACGCCAACATAAACAATATCTGACATTGGCGTTGTTAGAGCAGTTAATGCCAAGTTTTAGGCAAGCACAGATTTATGCATGCGGTGCAACTTCGATGATGCAAGCTGTAAATCAAATTTGTCATGAAGAGGGGATCAGCAATCAGCTCAAACAAGAGTTTTTTCAAATCCGTGTAGATGAAGAAATTGAAAAACAATCTGTCACGTTTATCCGCAGTCAGAAATCGTTTGAAGCTCAAAAAAGTTTGTTGGTGAGTGCTGAAGAGGCTGGATTAAGACCCGCTCATGGATGCCGAATGGGTATTTGTAATGCATGTGTCTGTAACAAAGTGAGTGGCGCTACTAAAAATATGCTCACAGGTGAAATTGAACATGAGCCAAATCGACAAATTAAATTATGTATTAGTCAGGCAGTAAGCCCTGTTGTGATTAATTTGTAATTTAACGGTATCGTATAAGACTGGAAAAAATAATGAATATGTCACTTAATACAACATGGCAATCAAAATCTAAACATCTGACCGCTGAGCAAACTGAAGCATTTGGACAACGCGTTGAGCAGATCCGACTCAGTATTATGAATAATTTGGGTGAACAAGATGCCAAATATATTTATAAGATTCGTAACTTTGTTCGCTATAGCGAGATTGGCTCACGTGCATTGCTGATGTTTGGTGGTTGGATTCCACCTGTTTGGTTGGTGGGTACAGGATTACTAGGTGTGTCCAAAATTGTTGAAAATATGGAACTTGGACATAATGTGATGCATGGTCAATTTGACTGGTTGAATGATCCTAGTTTAAACGGTGCGACATATGACTGGGATACCATCTCAACAGGCGATGACTGGAAATATACCCATAACTATGTACACCATACTTATACCAATATTGTGGGGATGGATCATGATGTAGGTTATGGCTTACTTCGTGTTTCAGCATCTCAACCGTGGGAACCAAGATTTTTGTTGAATATTCCCTTAGCGATTCAATTGATGGTGTTTTTTGAATGGTATGTCGGTGTTCAAAACCTACACTTGGAAGACGCGCTTGTTTATAAAACCAAATCTTGGAATCAAGTGTGGAAAGATGCTGAAAAATTAAGAAAAAAAGTACGACGTCAGGTGGTGAAAGATTATATCTTTTTCCCGATTATCGCTGGTCCAAATGCGCTTCCTGTCTTCGTAGGCAATGCAGTTGCAAATGTGATTAGAAGTTTATGGTCATCTGCAGTGATTTTTAATGGTCATTTTACTGAAGATGCAGAAACATTTGAGATGGATAATACCGAAAATGAAACGCGAGCAGAATGGTATTTACGTCAAATTCGAGGTTCAAGTAACTTTACGGGAACATCATGGCTGCATATTTTGAGTGGTAATTTGAGTCATCAAATCGAGCATCATTTATTCCCTGATATGCCTGCAAATCGCTATGCAGAAGCTGCGCCAAAAATTAAAGCATTATGTGAGGAATATGGCATTCACTATAATGAAGCTAACTTTATGAAACAATTCTGGAGCGTTTGGGTTCGTTTAGCTAAATGTTCTTTACCAAATGATAAGACAGCTAAAATTTCTCAATCTATAAGAAAATTAAGAGGAATATTTGCTTGAGTACCACTATTTAGTTTAATTCATGAAAGGCATGGAGCATTGATCTGCAAGAATAAAAGCACCTTTAGGAATCTGATTCAGGTTGCGTTTGAAAAGCTCGAAATCATGTACAGCACCACAACTCGTGCATAAACTCAGAACTTGCTGTGTTCTATAATGGATAAGGGCTTGTACTTTGAAAGTATGAGCTTTCTTCTTACCACTATAGCTTTTCTTCTGTTTTTTTAGGTCTTTGTATTGGAATTTCTGTAGCATCTACGATCACCACATTCCAGTCGATACCTTCGCCTTCAGGCAAACTATTGGGTAAATTAAATAGATTGGACTTGATCAGGCAATCCTCTACGTGGCGGACGATTCTTGAAGCAGTAGGCTCTGATACACCATAACTCGTTGCGACATGAAACAATGTTCGATATTCACGCCAATAGCTTAAGCACAGAAGGATTTGATCTTCTACACTTAACTTAGATAGTCTACCTTTAGCAGGTACAAGCATTTTTAGCTGTTCAGCCATCAAATCAAAGGTTGACCATGAGATGCCTGTATATCGCTTAAAATGTGTTTCAGAAAGCTTCTTTGAGTCGATGTATTTCATTCGCAAATTATGCATGAATATTTAAAATTATTCGGTACAAATAGTCAGCAAGGGATAGATCTTTTTTTGATTTATGAAAGAGATCTAGTATCTTATTTCTGAGTACTATTATTTCGAAAATTAAAAGTATAGATGTGAAAAAATGAATATTGGAATTTTATTATTTGATGAGGTTGAGGTCTTAGATTTTGCAGGGCCCTATGAAGTCTTTGCTATTACTACAGATAATCATAATAAAAAGCTTTTTAATGTGTTTACTGTGGCACAAAAACATGAAATTAAAGCAAGAAATGGTCTTGCAGTAAGAAGTGATTACCTCTTAGACAACTGTCCATCTATAGACATTCTCGTGATCCCTGGAGGATATGGTGCTGAAACAGTCGAGCTATATAATACTCATCTATTGAATTGGATAAAATTAAAACACGAAACGTCAAATATCACATTCTCTATTTGCACAGGAGCATTCATCTTAGCGGAGGCAGGGCTACTAGATGGGCTAAATGCTACTACTCATTGGATGGATATTTCACGTTTAGAGGCAGAATACCCTAAAATTACAGTTATGAAAGATGTTAGGTTTGTAGATGAAAATAAGATAATAACTTCTGCTGGGATATCATCAGGGATCAATGCTTCTCTATATATCGTATCTAAAGTAACGAATAGAGATGTTGCATTGAATACAGCAAGAAGAATGGAATTTGAAACTGACTTATAGATTTTCTAAAATTAAAATAAGACACCTTATGCGAAGTTGGATTAAATCGCTTTTTCTTTTGCTCTCAATGAGCTTTTAGGTATGACTTAATTCTTTCAAAATTTAAGTTTGTCAGATTTAAAACACGGACTTATAACAAAGTTAGATGCCATCAATCTGCTATAATGTGCCCAATCTTTTTTTAAGTAAAAATTAGGACGTATTATGCGTATTGACCAGCGTGCATTAGACCAGTTACGTGACGTTAAAATTACTCGAAACTATACACGTTATGCAGAAGGTTCAGTTTTAGTTGAATTTGGTCATACCAAAGTTCTTTGTACTGCCAGTGTTGATAATTCAGTACCGCGCTTCTTGAAAGGAAAAGGCCAAGGTTGGGTGACTGCTGAATATGGCATGTTGCCACGTTCAACCCATACACGCAGTGACCGTGAGGCAGCTCGTGGTAAACAAAGTGGACGTACTCAAGAAATTCAACGCTTAATCGGCCGTAGTCTACGTGCCATGGTGGATTTGAAAAAATTGGGTGAGAACACGATTACAATCGACTGTGATGTTATTCAAGCCGATGGTGGTACACGTACAGCGTCTATTACAGGTGCTGCGGTAGCCTTGATTGATGCTATGAATTCATTACTTGAGAAAAAGAAAATCAAACAAGATCCACTCAAAGGTTTGGTGGCTGCAATTTCTGTTGGTATTTATCAAGACGAAGTACTACTCGACTTATGTTATGAAGAAGATTCAAACTGCCAAACAGACTTGAATGTGGTGATGACTCAGGCGGGTGAGTTTATTGAAATTCAAGGTACTGCGGAAGATAAACCGTTCACGCGTACGCAATGTAACGCAATGCTTGAAATGGCTGAGAAAGGCATTCAAGAGTTAATTCAAAAGCAACAACAAGCACTAGGCTGGTAATTCGCATTTGATTGCATGCGTTGATTGTAAAAAAGCACCTTGATAGAGGTGCTTTTTTTTATTTCATAGATTTGCAATTGAAGCTTCATTGCAGCGTCACGAAAAAAGCGTATCACTGAGTTCGCATAAAACGAGAAGGATAACTACATGCGAGCTTATTTTTTTATACTCATCCTTACACCGAGTATTTTGTTAACAGCTTGTGGGGGAGATGATGATAACCAAACATCCAAACCGCAACCTTCAGATCCAAGCTGTGAAATCCACTGTGCTCCATAACCATAACAAGAATAAAAACAGGATAATTGTATGAACCGTCGTGACTTTATTTTAAATTCGACCAAGACATTATTGGGTGCATCTGCATTAGCAAGTTTTCCGCTGAGTATTCAAAAAGCTTTAGCAATTGATGCAAAAGTGGAAACTGGCACTATTCAAGATGTGAAACATGTGGTGATTTTGACTCAAGAAAATCGTTCTTTTGATAACTATTTTGGAACATTCAAAGGAGTACGTGGTTTTGGTGATCGATTCACCATTCCATTGAGTGGTAAAAGAGCGGTGTGGGAACAGTATGATGGCAACAAAAATAAAATTTTGCCTTATCACCTAGACAGTTCATTGGGCAATGCTCAACGTGTTTCGGGCACACCTCATTCATGGAAGGATGGTCAAGCCGCTTGGGATTGTGGGCGTATGGGCAATTGGGTAGAACATAAACAACCCCAATCCATGGGCTATTTTAAGAAACAAGAGCTCGAGTTCCAGTTTGCACTAGCGGAAGCATTTACTTTATGTGATGCCTACCATTGCGCTATGCACGCGGGAACTAATCCCAATCGTAAATTTATTTGGACAGGGACCAACGGGCCAACTGCTGCAGGTGTCGCGAGTGTAGTCAACGAGTTTGATAGTATTGGCTCATCAATGATCGGTTACGACTGGACCACGTATCCTGAACGATTACAGCAAGCTGGGATCAGTTGGAAGGTTTATCAAAATATGCCCGATAATTTTACGGATAATCCTTTGGCAGGATTTAAGCAATATCGTAAAGCCAATGAATTATCTGGTAAGCCGGTTAGCCATGCCAATATTTTGTCACCTGAATATGATGAGCGTATTGATCAACGACAACCTCTCTATAAGGGAATTGCCAATACGATGCCTAAGGACGGCGGTTTATTAGGACAATTTAAACAAGATATCTTAGACGGTAAATTGCCACAGGTGAGCTGGGTGGTCGCACCGGCAGCGTATAGTGAACATCCGGGACCATCAAGTCCTGTTCAAGGCGCGTGGTACATGCAAGAACTGTTAAACACTTTAACGGCAGATCCAGAGTTATGGAGTCAGACGGTTTTACTGGTCAATTTTGATGAAAATGATGGTTTCTTTGATCATGTACCATCGCCGTCTGCACCATCAAGAGAAATCAATCAAGCAGGTGATATTGTAAAAGTTCATGGTAAAACCACGTTATCAGAACAAGAGATATCATATGAATATTTCAATCACCCACCTGTATCAGGTTCGATAGCACAGCCTGAATTAAAATTTAAAAATGGTAAGAATGAAAACTTCTGGCATGGTGTGTATGGTCCAGGAGTACGTGTTCCAATGTATATCATTTCACCATGGAGTCGTGGGGGATGGGTCAATTCTCAGGTATTTGATCATACTTCAATTATTCAATTTCTTGAGCAACGTTTTGGCGTGCAAGAGCCTAATATTAGCCCTTATCGTAGAGCAGTCTGTGGTGACCTTACGTCGGCGTTTGACTTTAAGACACCTAACTTTAATATTCTGCCAACACTCAATGGGCAAAGAACAAAACAAGAAGCTGACAATACGCGTCGTTCGCAAGAGCAACTCAGCAAGGTTCCAGTCCCAGCAAATCAACAATTTCCTGTGCAAGAATCGGGAATACGTCATTCTCGAGCATTACCTTATTTATTACATACCAGCGCGCGCGTACAGGTTGCAAGTCGAAACATACAATTGATTTTCGCAAATGGTGGAGAACAAGGTGCGGTTTTCCATGTCTATGACAAACTAGATTTAAATGCCATTCCTCGACGTTTTATGGTGGAGGCAGGCAAACAGCTTGAGGATGTTTGGGAGCTAGTAGATGATCAATATGATCTTTGGGTACTTGGACCAAATGGTTATCATCGAGCATTTAAAGGAAATCTTCACCATCAAATTGAAAGAGATCATTTGCCAGAAATTCGAATTTGCTATGAAGCCTGTCAACCTAAAATAATTTTAAAAATACGGCATGATGGTGCTGAAGCTGTGGAGATGATGGTCAAAGACAATGCGTACTACAATCAAAAAGTATGGGCTGTCAAAACACAAGCGAATGAGGCTGAACTTCATCTCGATTTAACGGAGTCTTGGGGATGGTATGATTTTAATGTGGTAATCGCCCAACAGCAGGGAGAGCAGGCTTATGAACGTCGATTTGCTGGACGTATTGAAACAGGGCAGCACACATGTACTGATCCTATGATGGGATTATTGCAACCTAAACCTTAAACATGAAGTAAAAAAAGCCGTGAATGTTCACGGCTTTTTTTAGAATTGAAAAATTCAGGTATTAAGACAGTTGAAATGAATTAGAGATCCAACCCTTCGGAAGTTGAGGCATTATAAGCTCCTCAGGGCGATTTGGATCTTCATCCAGTTGCTTACCACCATAAATGACATCATTGTTCTGTCCATTTTGATTTTGATAGGTTAACCACGGATAGGTTTTACCAAACCCAACAGGATCTTGGGTGTAATCACAAACACCATCTGGAAAAACTTTTTGTAATCGAGTCCATTGCTCATCTGTAAAGTTAATATTGGGGTAAAGACGACGTGTGAGTGGTTGTAGTTTACATTTATTGGCGTAGGTACTAATTTGATCACCTGCTACCATTCGCGGTGTTTTATAGACCGGTACACGAAGGTTATTGCAGAACCCAGATCTTCGAATCATTCCTAATGTGATACATGAGTCGTTAAGATTTACTTTATTGCGAGTGAGTTTCTGTGGCAGAGGTAAATTGCTTGTATCATTTTTTACGCGATCCAACCATTGGTTCATATCATCGAAACTGATTTCTAAACATTTAAGATCGCCAATCATAATGGTATCACCTCCATACAGAAGCTGATTGTTATGATGTCCATGTGCTTTGTCTAAACGTGCTCTAATCGCGAATGCTCGGTAAGCATCATGGAAGATCGCTGGATCTGGACCACGACAATCAATAATCGCCACTTGATCTAAATTATTGGCAACATTGATTAAACCAGTTCGATAAGCATTTTTTAAACCTTGCTCCGTGGCATATAACCGTTCGGGAATTGGATTAATATCAATATCAACTCCACCGAGGCGTTCATTTAATAAAACAAATTTTTCAGCATTGATCACACCATCAAATAAGGTTTGAAGCCCGTATTGCACACCAACATTATCAATTGGTAGGTTAGCAAACCCAATATTTCGCTGGTTTTCGACAGGACTCCAAATTTGTCTACGCTGTTGTGTATTTGGATCAACTTCAGTTGGATTTCTGAGACCCAATAAATTTACAGCAGCCTCTTGAATTGAACAGCGTGTCCCATTCGGATTTGAGGTGGCATTGTACAGTTGTGTTTCTGATATTCCGCTACAAATTGTATTTGGTCGAGCAACATCGAATTGCGCAAGTTCACTGACATAACCATTAATCTCAGAAATATGACCTTGAATATGGTTAATTTGATGAGGGAGGAAAGAGCGGCCTTCTGCTGTTTTAAAATAATTGATCATAATATGATAATCAGCAAACTGAGACGCTGTACTCCATGCATCAGGGAAGGAGCACGTTACTAACAAACCTTGGTATACACCTGGATAAGCATTAGCTACCCATTGAGATGCGAGCGCGCCACCTGAACAGCCTTGTCCAATCGTGTAGTCTAAAGTGCCGTATTGTTCGATAAAACGTTCTTTGGCCATAATGATTGATTCAGCTTGAACAGCCAAATTACAGTTATGTCCACTGTTGGATAGCGCCGTAGACATGACGCCATAACCTTTGCCCAAAGCCTTGATGGTAATATCTGGCAAAATAGAAGTTGATGTCGCAACCACGGTAGGTGCAGTTGCAGACTGATAATCATTTCCGCAACTTTGCCCATGGGTTACTAACAGCTTATTATTAAATTGGGGTTGTGGATTCAACGCAGTCCAAGGCTGATTAGGATTAAATAATACAGCAAACCGATATTCATCACGATTTTGATAGCCGACTTCTTCTCGAATGATAAATGGTACTTCTACGCCTGTATCGGTCTTAATTTTGGAAATTAGACCCGCCGAAGGTGGTTTCTCAGGATTATAGGTTTGTAAAGTTCCGACCAAATTCCGATAGTAGTAATTATATTGAACAGGTTTACGGCAAAATAAATCAGTCGAGCCGTTGGTACAGGTCCATGGATTAATTTGAGGTCCAGATAAAAGAGGACCTGTGGTACTGAAATTTTTTAAATATAAATTTTGAATTTCATTTGGTGTTTCAATTTTAAGTAGATTTTCCCCTAACCGTAATCCATCTAATAGCACTCTATTGTGAGCATTAGAAAAGCGAGATTTGATGTCCTGTCCATTTAAATGAATGCTTATATTTGCGTCATTAAAATTAATCGATGGGTCTAATTCGATCAATACATCATTATCTGTCACAAGATCGGGGCGAGTTGATAAAACAGTCACGAATTCTTTTTCAATTTTATTCGTTGGATTGTCAGGATCAGTTGGATTGGTCGGAGTTGGCTGTGATCCATTACCACCGCCTGAATTCCCCCCAGATTCGCTGGAGCTTTTACAACCGACGAGTAAGCTGCTACTAATCGCGACGCTTAAAAGCGTATAGATCATTTGCGTTTTCATGTGATTTCCCTAATGTACAACATGGTGGATGCAATCGATCCGATGACTGCATTTCTTTTTATTTATTCACTGACATTCAGCATGGTCTATGCGTTGACACCCTCCTATTATTTAGACAATGCGAACTCATGGTTTAATTGTATTTATTGGCTTCACTATGAATGAAAATTAGGCAGCATTCCATGACAGAAAATTGAATAATTGTAAAATTAAGGCAAATAAATAATTGAAATTTAATGATTTACTTTGCATTCTATAGGCATATTATGATTTTGATTAAAAAATAATCTTAAAGCGTGGAAGGTATCAACTAGGACCTTATAAATTCAAATTTTTTTGTATTCTTGCGATAAAGTTAATGTAGCATCACAGTTTTAAGCAAATAAAAAAAGGAGCAAAGCCCCTTTTTTATTGAGAGATAGGATTGAATCAATTAAGCGTTAAAGCGCATAGATAAATCGATGGCTTTGACATCTTTAGTCAGTACACCCATTGAAATAAAGTCGACGCCTGAAGTAGCAACTTCACGTAAGTTCTCGATGGTAATATTACCTGAAGCTTCTAATTTACAACGACCAGCCACATGCTTGACTGCATCAATCATTTGTTGTTGGCTGAAATTATCTAACATAACGATATCGGCACCAGCATCTAAAGCTTGGTTTAACTCATCCCAAGTTTCAACTTCGACTTCCACAGGTTTACCTGGTGCAATGGCATGCGCTTTGTCGATTGCTTGCTGAATGCCACCTGCAGCCATAATATGGTTTTCTTTAATTAAAAAAGCATCGAATAAACCTAAACGATGGTTTTGACCACCACCTACACCCACCGCATATTTTTGCGCAATACGTAAGCCAGGTAATGTTTTACGTGTATCCAGTAGTTTGGTATTTAAACCTTCCAAATGTTTCACATATTCAGCCGTTTTTGTAGCAACAGCAGAAAGGGTTTGTATAAAATTAAGTGCTGGGCGTTCAACGGTTAACAGACTGCGTGCTGAGCCGGCAAGTTTTAAAAATGCCTCATTGGCTTGAACTTGATCGCCATCTTGCTTTAACCAAATCACATTAACGCTTGGATCATAGGCTTTAATTAGAGCATTGACCCACGGTTGCCCTGCAAGAATCATCGTTTCGCGACTGATAATGGTTGCTGTTGCTTGTTCATCTTCAGGTGTCAGCAATGCGGTGATATCACGCTCACCAATATCCTCTTGCAATGCTTGTTGGATATTGATTTGAATTGATTGTTCAAGCAAAGATTGCGGTATGCTCATAAAATCCCTATTGTAGGCACCAGAAAAATGAGCAATATATTACCATTGCACCTCAAGTAATGGTGCTGTTTTTTTCGTCCAAGTCTTTTTCAAAGATGAGCGTGGATGAATTGTCATAAGTTGCAAACACGGATTGAGATCACACATGTCGAATGTACCCAAGCTTCAAGTGGTAGATGGTGTATTACAAGGTGCAAGATTTATTGCTTCTCCAAATTTTAATCAAAGACCAGACCATACTGACATTCAACTGGTGGTCATCCACAATATTAGCTTACCGCCCTCACAGTTTGGAGGAGGCTATATTGAGCAGTTTTTCCAAAATAAATTAGATTGGAATGCACACCCTTATTTTAAAACCATTGAAGGGATGCAGGTCTCAGCACATTTGTTGATTTTAAGGTCAGGCGAAATTTTACAGTTTGTTAATTTTAAAGACCGTGCTTGGCATGCAGGACGCTCTACGTACATGGCAAATCCAGAATGCAATGATTATTCGATTGGCATTGAACTCGAGGGCAGTGATGATCAAGATTTTACGGAACAACAATACCAAGCTTTAGTTGAGGTAGTGGCAACACTTCAACACGCTTATCCTAAAATTAAAAGTCATATCGCAGGGCATTCAGATATTGCACCTGGACGAAAGACCGATCCAGGACCGCATTTTCAATGGTCTTATTTTAGAGATCAATTAAAACAACGAAAAATATGATGCTTTGTCGAATGAAATAACAATTTAAAAGCGAAGTTTTATTACAATATCGTCAATCTTTTTAAGTGGTGAATATGATGGCGCTTTGGCGATCCACCTTTATTGTGAGTGCAATGACCATGTTGTCTCGTGTCATGGGGCTTATTCGAGACATGGTGCTGTTAAATGTGTTCGGGGCAGGTAAAGACTTCGATACTTTTGTCGTAGCGTTTCGTATTCCCAACTTTTTTAGGCGTCTTTTTGCCGAAGGTGCATTTTCCCAAGCATTTATTCCTGTTCTCACAGAATATAAAACCACCAAACTCCATGCTGAAGTTCAGATCCTAATTAGTCGGGTATTTGGATGTTTGCTTACCGTGATGACTGTATTAACTTTGCTGTGTATGATTGTTGCACCTGCGATATTGTATGTTTATGCGCCAGGATTTCATGCCGATGCAGCCAAATTTGATTTATCAGTCGACTTATTCCGTCTCACCATTCCCTACCTGATGTTTATGTCGCTGACAGCATTTGCCAGCAGTATCTTAAACAGCTATGGCTCATTCACCACACCCGCATTTGCGCCAGTGTTGTTGAATATTGCTATGATTGCAGGGGCTTTGTGGTTATCTCCACATATGGAAACACCCATTATGGCATTGGGTTGGGCAGTGGTGTTTGCTGGCATTTTGCAATTAGCCCTACAAATTCCGGAACTGTGGCGCAAAAAACTCCTGATCCCACCTAAAGTTGATTTTAAGCACGAAGGTGTCGAGCGTATTTTAAAACTAATGTTGCCTGCACTGTTTGGGGTTTCAGTCACACAAATTAATTTACTACTCAATACCATTTGGGCGTCTTTTATGCAAAATGGTTCTGTGTCATGGCTTTATACTGCAGAACGGATGACCGAATTGCCTTTGGGCTTAATTGGTGTAGCCATTGGAACGGTGATTCTGCCTGCACTCTCTGCGCGTAAAGCTGAACAGGATCAAACTAAATTTAAGGCCATGTTAGATTGGGCTGCACGTGTCATCGTATTTGCTGGTATCCCAGCCAGTATCGCTTTATTTATGTTGTCTACACCGATTATTCAAGCGCTGTTCCAACACGGTGCTTTTGATGCACGAGCGACAGAAATGACCGCTTTGGCATTACAATGTATGAGTGGTGGTGTCTTGGCATTCATGTTGATTAAAGTCTTTGCTCCTGGATTTTATGCGATTCAAGATACCAAAACCCCAGTACGTGTTGGCCTAATGGCAGTTGCAGCCAATGCCATCCTCAATGTGGTTTTTATTGGTATCTTCAAATGGATGGGCTGGGAAGAACTCCATATGGCATTGGCGTTGTCATCTACAGGTTCTGCTTTAGTCAATGCAGGGATGCTATATTTCTATTTACACAAGCGTGAAATATTCCGATTTGGTCCGCACTGGAAAAAGTTATTTTTCCAATTTATGGTGGGCAACGCCGTGATGATCGCAGCTTTATGGTATGGTCTAAGCTGGTATAACCCAGATGTAGCACCGTGGATGCGTGTATTTGAAGTGCTTGGTCTCTGTGTATTGGGTGTGGTTGCTTATGTATTGGGTTTATTTGCGACTGGCTTTAGACCAAGACAATTAAAACATGGCTAGTGCTTCAACCAGGCCCTAAATAAAACAAAAAAACATCGCGGAAGCGATGTTTTTTTATAAGTCATGTGAACATTAAGGCAAAACTTTTAAAAGTTCGACATCAAAGATTAAGGTGCTGTTCGGCTCAATCGCATCGCCTGAACCGATCTCACCATAGGCCAAATCAGCAGGAATAAAGAAGCGGTATTTAGCACCTTCCTTCATGAGTTGTAAGCCTTCAGTCCAACCCGGAATGACTTGACTCACTTGGAATTCAACCGCTTGATTACGCGCGATCGAACTATCGAATACCGTGCCATCAATCAAACGCCCTTCATAATGAACTTTCACTTTTGATGTCGCTTTAGGCGTTTTGCCTTGACCTTGCTGAATCACTTGATATTGCAGCCCTGTTGGTCGTGTGACAATACCTGCTTTTTTGGCATTCTCTTGTAAAAATTGTTGCCCAGATTTTAAATTTTCTGCAGCTAATTTTTGAAATTCAATCAGCTGTTTCGATTCGCTTTGCTTTTTGTATTTGGTTAAAGCCTGCGCCATTTCTTGATCGGTTAAACTCGATTTTTGACCGGTTGAGCCTTGTTTCAATCCTTCAATAAAAGCATCCAAATTAATATCTTTTAATGTATCCGCATTAGTACGTCCCATTACGTAGCCATAGCTATATCCGAGCTGATCTTTTTCATTACTTTTATTGCTAATGTTTGCAGCAAATGAGGCAGAGCTGAGGATCAGCAGACTGCTTAATATAGAGATTTTTTTCATCATTCAAATCCAAAAAAGGAGAGCTGAAGGCTCTCCTTTTGATTAACTTATTTGACTTCGATTAATTCAACATCAAAAATGAGTGTGCTGTTTGGTGGAATCGTACCAGGAACACCCTGTTCACCATAAGCCAGATTCGATGGAATATATAAGGTTGCTTTACCGCCTTCTTTCATCAATTGTAGGCCTTCGGTCCAACCAGGGATGACCTGATTCAACGGAAATTCAATCGGTTCACCACGTTCAACCGAGCTATCAAAGACTTTGCCATCAAGTAATTTACCAGTGTAATGCACTTTAACCACGGAGTTTGCAGCAGGTTGTTTGCCTGTACCTTCTTTGCTGACGAGGTACTGCAAGCCAGAAGCGGTTGTTTTAACATTCGGTTTTTTTGCATTCTCAGCAAGGAAGCTATTGCTTTGTGCATTGGCAGCTTTAGAGTCTTCGACTTTCTTTTCTTCTAATTCTTTTTGTAAAGCCACATAAGCTGTTTGCAGTTCTTCATCTGTATAGGCACGTTCTTTTTTAGCATGCGCTTCACGAACACCGACAATAAATGGATCAATGGCAACTTCAGGAGGGGTTTGGCTGGCAACTTCATAACCCAGTGCATAACTGATTTTATCAATCGGTTTTGCATCAGCAGTCATGCTAGAAACTGTCGCAGATGTTGGATGTTGACTTGCATAATAAACAGGGACGAGCGCAGCACCGCCTAAAATGACAGCAACAGCGATGGGTAAAGCTTTACTCATGAGATTTCCAATTTTTTTCAATTATACGTGCGACATTCTAAAATCGCGGAACCAAAACAGCATAGCGTCAATTCACTTTCAGCGATATAGAATTTCAATGAAATCAACAAAATTTCACAAATATACAGTGCGTGATAGGCATAAAAAAAGCCTGAATAGATCAGGCTTTTAATCGACAATAATTAATCATTGTCCTTTGACGCTTTATACGCATACGCATAGTTATAACCATAGCCATAACCTGCTGCATTACGTTGAATGTCATTTAAAATAAAGCCATTTACTTTCACACCGGCTTGTTCGAAGCGATTGACTGTGATTTCGAGTTCTTTCATTTGTGTCTTCGCATAGCGAGCAATGACGATATTCACACCTGCATATTGCGAAATGATAATACCGTCAGTCACTGCAAGCACAGGTGGCGTGTCAATAATCACATGATCAAACTGTGTTGAAAGTTGTTCAAGCAATTGTTTGAATTTTTCAGAACTCAACATCTCAGATGGATTGCTCGGACTCTTACCACGAGTGATCACACTTAAACCAGCGACTTCAGTGTCTCGAATAATATTTTGTAGAGAATGCTGATCAGTCATGTAATCAGTCAAACCTGGCTGTGTGTCAATATTGAAATATTTGTGTAGATAACCACGACGTAAGTCAGCATCAATAATCAAAACACGTTTGTCGGCTTGCGCTAATATTGTTGCTAAATTGGTTGAAATAAATGATTTACCCACTTCAGGTGCAGGACCAGAAATCATAATCACATTATTTCGAGCTGAACTCAGCGCAAAATGAATCGCCGTGCGCATACTGCGTAAACTTTCAATCGCAATATCATCGCTATTCTTAATGGCAAGAATTGGGATTTTCTTATGCTTTTTCAGCATCTTAATGCGGCTTTCTTGCACTGGAGAACGCGGTACTGTTGCATACACTGGCAGATCCAATTCATTTTCAATTTGACTTGAGTCTTTAATGCCTGAACGCATCATATTACGTAACAGCGCCAAAAGTGTTCCGAGGAAACCGCCGAGAAATATCGATAACACTAAAACAATCAGTTTCTTAGGTTTAATTGGTTCAATTGGTTCTACTGCAGTATCAACAATTCGAACATTACCAATTTCACCCGCTTTTGCAATGCGAAGTTGTTGGTACGAATTAAGCAAAGCTGTATATAACTGTTGTTTGACTTCAACTTCACGGAATAACTGTAGATAGCGACGTTGCAAGTCAGGGAGTTGTTTTAATGTGCCATCCAATTCATTAATTTTTTTATTTATCGCGCCAAGTTGAGCGTTCATCTGTTGCATGATCGGATGTTCATTGGTGTATTTAGCACCCGCTTCAGCCACTTTTTGCTCAAGTTCCGCTTTTTGTGTTTCTAAGGCAACACTTTGCGTTAAATACAATTCAGATTCTTTGGTGACATCAACCGTATTAAAGCCTTGACGGAATTTGTTAAATTCACGTTCGGCGACATCCAGTTGTTGTTTTAGTTCTGGGAGTTGTTCATCCAAGAATTTCAAGGTTTGAGCCGTTTCAGCAGAACGTCGCTCTACATTTTGCTGACTGTAGGCATTTAAAATCGTATTCAGGACTTTTGTAATATGCTCTTTATCTTGACCTTGATAGTTTAATCCTAAAACACCAGTCATTTTCCCTTTTTCAGCCACTGAATAGTTAGCCAAAAGTGATTTCATCGCAGCAGGCAAAGACTGTTTGGTGATGAGATAGCGGTCATTTAATTGATCTTGTGTGCGAATCTCAACTTTCCATAAGCCATCGCGGGTAGAGCTTTGATTGAGTTGGTTTACTGAACCTTTTAGCACCACTTCTTCGGTTTTTATATCCGTCAGGGTAAATTGTTTCTCAGTAAAATTAAGTGCCAATGCACGGTCACGAAATTTCTGAGGAACATGGAAATGGGGAATAGCAAAAGATTTTTCGTCATCGTTAAAAATTACGGATTGACGTGAATAACTGGTTGAATAGTCATGTGGTGAAAATAAACGATCAAAGAAAGAGTTTTGCGTACCAGATACTCTAAGATCTAAATTTAAATTTTCAATGACTGAGCCAAGGACTAATCGAGATTTCAGGATTTCAATTTCAGCTTGAGCGGGTTGTTTCTGCTCAATCATACTTGAGAGATCACCCAAAAGTGCTGCTGAAGTCCCTTTACTTTCTTCAACTTGAACTAAAGCATCAACAGCGTAGGTATCGGGTGTTGTACGCAAGTAGAGTAGAGCACAGACTAGACTCAAAATTACAAACAGGGCAATCAATTTCCATTGTGCGATTAATGAAAAAAATAATTCTTTTAAATCAATTGTATCTTCGGTATTCGCGGTTTGACTCATAATCTTTATTCAAAATATTAAAGGTGTTTTTTCCAATCAGCGATACAATTCTGAATCAACTGACAGGTGTCATTAAAGAATGCTTGATCGTGTTGGTAAGGATCCGCAATATTTTTTTCACGCCAGTGCCCCAAGCGAAAGGTTTTGCCTTTTGCGTATGGCCATGTTTGTTCGATATGCTTCTGTTGGTTCTGGCTCATGACAAGAATCAAATCCGCATTTTTGACCAATTCAGCATTCAGTTTACGCGCCACATGATCTTGCATATTTATACCGAAATTTTGCATACATTGTAATGCTTTATCATCTGCAGGATGGCCAACTAAGCCTGAAATCCCAGCAGAATGAATTTTTCGATCAGGGTATGCATCTTTTAGGAAATATTCTGCCATGGGACTTCGACAGATATTGCCAATACAGACCACTAAGATATTTTTAAAATTCATCAATTCCCCAAACGATCTAAATTATATAAAGCATTTGAGAAAGGAATAACTTGGTTGACCACACGTTGCCAACGTGTTAGACCCGTTGCATCAACATACACGATATCATTACTTCGCATTTTAAACTGATTGGCGAGGCCAAAATTGGCAATGCTGGACAGATCCATATGGAAGATTTCAGTTATCGGAGAGTCAGCTTGACTGCGTACTACATAAATACGGCTGCTGCTCGCAGACAATGGATTTAGCCCTAAGCTCTCCCCAATCACATCACTTAAAGTCATGCCTTGATCACGCATTGGAAGAGATTGGTTTTTACCTGACTCACCCATGACATAGATTTTTTGGTTTTCACGCGAGTTTACATAAATCGTATCGTTGGCTTGTACCAAAAGATTGTGTAGTGAAAACCCAGCTTTTTCGAGCTCAATTGAATTTAAGTTATAGGTTTGACCATTGCGAACCAGACTAATCGACGTATTCGCACCAAATTGTGTATTGACACCACCGGCTAAACCAAGTGCAGTATAGATACTGGTGGGTTGGTCATTCAGTGAATATTGACCACCTTTCATGACATTGCCTTGTACTGAATAGCGTTGACCTTGGTAAGACAAAACTCGCGCAATAACATCAGGCGTTTTTAAATAACGGGCAAGTAACTGACGAAGTTCTTGATTCACTTGATCTAAACTTTTGCCAGCCGCTTTATAACGTCCAATAATCGGAAATTGGATATAGCCACGAGAGTCGATTTGATAACCATTGGATTTAATCGCTTCTTCATTATTAATGGTATTGGTGGGTGGTGTAATTTCTGGATATGCCCATAGATAAATGGATAATACATCGCCAGGGCTGAGTAGATATTGTTTTTGATTTTGTAGAAACAAATGCCCCAAATCATGATGGACATTGACTTGAGCAGGTTGAACAGCAAAAAGGGACTCTTGAGTGAGTTTGATGACATTGACTTGAGTCCCCAAATCCGTCTGAAAAACACCTTCTTCTGGCAAATCATAAGTTTGCAGACCTGAAGTTACAGCGCAACCTGTAAAACTTAAGCTGAGTGCTAATAATAAACTATAGCGGTAGTAACTCACTCGAATTCCTATCATTTTTTAATTAGTAGAATATTTAAAATAGATTCAAAAATCTAAGCTGATATTTGTTGAGCTATATTATAGGAATAAACCTATAACGCCTAGCGCCAATGTGAATATAAAACCCTTTTTTGTTGCTTGATTGTGATTAAGATCATGGAGTTATGTAATTATTTTTTTCAATTGTGATCATTTTACATCAATATTTAATTTGGGATCTGTTATATTAGGCGCCGTTAAATTGATATTAAATACTATAAGGTATAACGGATGCTGAATGTATCGAATTTAAAAATAGCAGTGATTGGTTTAGGTTATGTAGGCCTGCCATTAGCAGTAGAATTTGGGAAGAAAATACCTGTTGTAGGATTTGATATTCATCATAAACGCGTTGATGAGTTAAAAAGTGGTCAAGATCACACATTGGAAGTTTCACCACAACAATTATCGGAATCAAAACAATTAAGCTTTTCAGCGGATTTAGAAGATTTAAAACAATGTAACTTTTTTATTGTGACAGTCCCAACACCGGTGGATGAAGCAAACCGTCCTGATTTAACTCCTCTAAAAAAAGCCAGTGCGAGTTTGGGGCAGGTGATTAAAAAGGGGGATATAGTTGTCTATGAATCTACTGTTTATCCAGGAGCTACAGAGGAAGTTTGTATTCCAGTATTAGAGCAAGTGTCTGGCTTGAAATTTAACCAAGACTTCTTTGCTGGTTATAGTCCTGAACGCATTAACCCAGGCGATAAAGTAAATACGCTGACTAAAATTAAAAAGATAACCAGTGGTAGTACACCTGAAGTAGCTGAATTTGTTGATCAAGTCTATTTGTCCATTATCACAGCAGGAACACACAAAGCATCAAGCATTAAAGTAGCTGAAGCAGCGAAAGTCATCGAGAATACACAACGTGATATTAATATTGCTTTAGTGAATGAGCTCTCCGTGATATTTGATCGATTAAATATTGATACTCTAGATGTATTAGAGGCAGCAGGAAGTAAGTGGAATTTCTTACCTTTCCGTCCAGGTCTAGTCGGTGGTCACTGTATTGGTGTTGATCCATATTATTTAACACACAAAGCGGAAGAAGTAGGTTATAACCCGCAGGTGATTTTAGCGGGTCGTCGTATTAATGACGATATGTCTCGTTATGTTGCTCACTCTACGATTAAACGCATGATTCAAAATGGCATTGATGTCACTACAGCAACTGTAGGTGTATTAGGTGTAACTTTTAAAGAAAATTGTCCCGATATTCGTAATAGTAAAATTGCAGATGTTATTAATGAGTTTAAACAATGGAATGTTAACGTGGTTGTTTGTGATCCTTGGGCGGATGCAGAAGAAGTTAAGCATGAATACGGTATTGAATTAGGTGTCGTGAACTCTGAAAATCAGGTGGATAGTTTGGTTGTCGCTGTGGGACACAATGAGTTTCGCCATATGACGGCAACTCAACTGCGCGAATACGTCCGTGGAGATAAGCCTGTTTTGGCAGATGTAAAAAGCTTATTTGATCGCGAGCAATTAACTGCTGAAGGCTTTACAGTATTCCGTCTCTAATATTATTTAAATGTTTGAAAGAAGTTTATAGAATGAAGAAATTTGCCCTTATAGGTGCGGCAGGATACATCGCACCACGTCACTTAAAAGCAATTAAAGAAACAGGTAACACTTTGGCTGTTGCAATGGACGTAAATGATTCAGTAGGGATTATGGATAGTCATTTTCCTGAAGCTGAATTCTTTACTGAGTTTGAAGAGTTTGAAGCTTATGTAGAGGATCAAAAGCTCAAAGGTGAAAAACTGGATTATGTTGCGATTTGTTCACCGAACTATCTACATGCACCTCATATGAAGTATGCCTTAAAAAACGGCATCGATGTAATTTGTGAAAAACCATTGGTTCTTAATTCAGAAGATCTTAATTTATTGTCTGAATATGAAAAACAATATGGTGCTAAAGTAAATTCAATTCTTCAGTTACGTTTACACCCATCCATTATTGCTTTACGCGATAAAGTACAAGCTGCGCCAGCAGATAAAGTATTTGATGTTGACTTAACATATCTGACTTCACGTGGTAAATGGTACTTAAAATCTTGGAAAGGTGTTGATAATAAATCAGGTGGGGTAGCAACCAATATTGGTGTGCATTTCTACGACATGCTGCATTTTATCTTCGGTAAAATTGTAAAAAATGAAGTTCATTACCGTGATGAAAAAACTGCATCAGGTTATTTAGAATATGAACGTGCTCGTGTTCGTTGGTTCTTGTCTATCGATGCAAATAATTTGCCGTCGAATGCTGTAAAAGGTGAAAAGCTTACTTACCGTAGTATTACGATTGAAAATGAAGAATTAGAATTTTCAGGTGGCTTTACAGATTTACATACCCAGAGTTATCAACGTATTTTGGAAGGCAAAGGCTACGGTGTGGAAGAAAACCGAGCAGCAATTGAAACAGTGGAAGTTATTCGTGTTGCTCCTATTGTGGAAAATCCTGCGAATCCACATCCATTATTAGCTAAAGTAAAATAAATCAGGGAATGATTATGAATTTTTATCAACATGAAACAGCGATTGTTGATGAAGGTGCGCAAATAGGAAGCGATTCGCGAGTTTGGCATTTTGTTCACGTATGTGGCGGTGCCAAAATCGGTCAAGGCGTATCTTTAGGACAAAACGTATTCGTTGGCAATAAAGTCGTCATTGGCGACCATTGTAAAGTTCAAAATAACGTGTCGGTATACGATAACGTGACCTTGGAAGAAGGTGTATTTTGTGGACCAAGCATGGTTTTCACCAATGTGTATAACCCTCGCTCTTTAATTGAACGCAAAGACCAATATCGTAATACCTTAGTTAAAAAAGGTGCAACACTGGGTGCGAACTGTACCATTGTTTGTGGTGTGACGATTGGTGAATATTCGTTTGTCGGTGCTGGTGCAGTCATTAATAAAGACGTACCGGCGTATGCATTGATGGTAGGTGTTCCAGCAAAACAAATTGGTTGGATGAGTGAGTTCGGTGAACAGTTAGATTTACCTTTAACTGGTCATGCAGAATCTGTGTGTTCACATACAGGTGCGATATACCGATTGTCTGGTAGCACTGTAATCAAAGAACAGGCATAAACATGATTGAATTTATTGATTTAAAAGCTCAGCAAGCTCGTTTAAAAGATAAGATTGAAGCGGGTATTCAAAATGTATTAACACATGGTCAATACATTTTAGGTCCTGAGGTAAAAGAGTTAGAAGAAAAACTTGCTGCTTATGTCGGTGCAAAATACTGTATTACATGTGCAAATGGTACCGATGCCTTACAAATTGCACAAATGGCGTTTGGTATCGGTCCGGGTGATGAAGTGATTACGCCCGGATTTACCTATATTGCAACAGCTGAAACAGTTGCAATATTGGGTGCGACGCCTGTCTATGTCGATGTTAATCCAAAAACATATAATTTGGATGTTGAACAACTAGAAGCAGCGATAACCCCGCGTACGAAAGCAATTATTCCAGTAAGCTTGTACGGTCAATGCGCTGATTTTGATGCAATCAATGCAATTGCAGCGAAATATAATATTCCTGTTATTGAAGATGCAGCGCAAAGCTTTGGTGCAACCTATAAAGGTCGTAAAAGTTGTAACTTAACTACTGTAGCTTGTACAAGTTTCTTCCCAAGTAAGCCTTTAGGTTGCTATGGGGACGGTGGTGCGATTTTTACCAATGATGATGAACTGGCAAAAGTGATTCGCCAAATTGCACGACATGGTCAAGACCGTCGTTATCATCACATTCGTGTAGGTATGAATAGTCGTTTGGATACATTACAAGCTGCCATTCTTTTACCAAAACTTGAAATTTTGGATGAAGAAATGCAAGCACGTCAGCGTGTAGCAGAAACCTATACCAAATTGTTTAATGAGGCGGGTATTGATACTACACCATGTATTGAAGCCCATAATCAGAGTGCATGGGCGCAATATACCATTCAAGTTGAAAGTCGTGATGATGTACAAGCGAAGCTGAAAGAGCGGGGTATTCCTACAGCGGTACATTACCCAATTCCATTGAATAAGCAGCCAGCAGTAGCTAATGAGAATGTAAGCTTACCTGTTGGTGATGCAATTGCTGAGCGCGTAATGAGTTTGCCAATGCATCCTTACTTGACTGCAGAAGCGCAAGAAAAGATTGTTGCGGCACTTTTGAGTAAATAAGTTGTGAAAAGCCTTCTTGATAAAGTTAATGCAAAGTTAAATGCACAAGGGGGCTTTTTAAAAGCAGTATCCGTCTTGGTTGGAGGTACTGCTTTTGCTCAGTTAATTGGTTTTTTGTGTTTACCCATATTAACGCGTTTATATACTCCAGAAGACTATTCAGTTTTAGGTGTGTATGTTGCAATAGTGGCTATTTTAGCTGTAATTTCATGCTTAAGATTTGATATAGCCATCCCTATTCCAGAAAATGAAAATGATGGAAAGGCTTTATTGCTCTTGTCTTTTTTGAGTAATACAATTTTTAGCATAATTCTTTATGCAGTACTTTTTATAAGTTATCCATACATACAACATTATAAAATAATTGATCAGCTATCTTACTGGATTTGGTTAATTCCACTTGGTGTACTTGTATCAGGGTTTTATTCTGCCCTCCAGTTTTGGGCAACACGACATAAACGTTTTAAAGATATTGCTAAAACTCGTATGACACAAGCTATATCTGGAAATGCTGCAAGTTTAGCTGGTGGTATGTTTTCTGTTGGGTTTGGTGGGTTGATTGTTGGGCAGCTTTTAAATTTCTCTGGTGGGCTATTTAAATTGGCTATAAGCGCAAAAAAAGATTTAGACTTGGTAAAGCATGGACCATTAAAAGAAACTTTTTCAAAATATAGTAATTTTCCTAAATATTCTACATTCGAGGCATTAGCTAATACTAGCGCTATCCAATTACCTTTAATTATTATTGCTTCATTTGTTGTAGGACCAGAAGTTGGTTTTTTAATGATGGCTATGAAAATTTTGGGTATCCCAATGGGATTGATTGGTACATCAATTTCTCAAGTCTATCTTGCTAATGCAAATCAGTATTTAGAAAATGGTCAATTATATAACTATACTAAACAAATTGTTGCTAAAATATTCAAATTGGCCTTAGCTCCTTTTCTTTTGCTTGCATGTTTAAGTCCATTTATATTTGGTTTTATATTAGGTGAAGAGTGGAAGGATTTGGGTATGTATATTTTATATATGATTCCTTGGTTTTTTATGCAAATAGTTACTTCGCCAGTTTCAATGAGCTTACATGTCATTAAAAAACAGAAAATTGCATTGGCTTTACAAATTTTTGGATTTTTTCTAAGAGTTATTGTTCTTTTATTTATCGCAATTTCTTATAAAAATGAATCTGTATTCTATTATATAGCATCAGGATTTATTTTTTATTTAATATATTTTTTGGTAATTTTACGATGTATAAAGATGCTGAGAACTTGATATGTTTTTAATGTTTTCAATGTTTTCATTTGTTCTCTCTTTTTATTTTTTTAAAAAAGCCTCTGGAAGCTTAAGTTTAAAAAAAATGAATATGATTTCGTGGGTATTTTGGTATTCATTAGTAATACAATCTTTTATTGCTTCTATTTTAGTTGTTAATCATATTGATGGGCACTATGGAGTTAGTAAAATATATTTTGAGGATTCACGTATATATGGTTGGTTGGCTGTACAATATTGTATGATATTTTTGCCAATATCTATGTGGTTAACCTTAATTTTCATTAGGAAAAAAACAAATAATAGGATCGCATTAAAAAAATATATAGATAAAAAATTAGTTTCGGTTATATCTATCAAAGATATTGCTTTTCGTAATATTCTATACTTTTTTAGTTTTATTTCAGTAATGTCAGTTTTTTATTCATATGCCAGCGTAGGGATGTATCCATTTCAAGGGTATATTTCTGGATTGGATATTGCAAATCTAAGACAAGATGTTGGGCGTGGATTTTCTGGGATTGTATATATTAAAAATATCTTTGGTTTAATTTTAACACCTATTTTTTCCTATATTTTTTATTGTTATTATCGCTTATATCGAGAAAAAACTGATTTAATATTTTTTGTTGTTTTATTTTTTTCAAGTATTTGTGCTGTGACATTTGATTATGCTAAATCACCTTTAATATTTTATTTGTTAGGTTTCTTTTTTATAAAAGTGGCCTTAGGTGATAATATTAATTATTTTAAGATTTTTAAGTATTTTTCATTGTCTTTGGCATTGTTAATAATATTTTATTTAATAACAGGGTTTGATGGCAAAATTTTAGATCTATTTAGCTCTTATAACTCAGGTATCATAGGTAGATTGGTAATATCCCAAGCATTTGGAACGTATTTGTCGTTTGATTTATATCCATATGTACATGATCATATCGGATTCGCATCGTTAACTGATCTTATAGGTGAACCTAGGGAAAGAATGGCAAGAGAAATAATGTTTTCTGTAAATAATCAAGGTGTTATTGACGGTGTGGCCGGTGTTGTTAATACTTTGTTTATTGCTGAAGCGTGGGCAAATTGGGGTGTGATGGGGGTTTTATTATCAGTTTTTTGGGTTGGCTTTGTTATTCAGTTGATTTATTCAGCATTTATTTATTCAGATAAAAATCCTTTAAATTTGGGTATATATGCATATTTATGTTGTAAACTTCCTTTAACGGGTGGTGTTAATGAGTTTATATATAATCCTGGTTTGTTTGTTGTTTTGTCTTTCTTGTTTATTGTAAAATATTTTGTGAATTTTAGAATTTATGGTAAGTAGTTTAAATACTTCGTTGAATATATACAGAGATTGAAATTGAAAAAGAGTATGGATGATTTAAGTTCTAGAAAAATGAATATGATTTTTCATTGCCCATTTCCTTTGGATTTAAACTCTAAATCTGCTAGTGGAATACGACCTCAAAAAATTTTAAAAGCTTTTCAGGATTTTGGTTTCAATGTGGATTTAGTTGTGGGTTATACAGATGAACGACGTACTGCTATTAAAAAAATAAAAGAAAAAATTAAAAATGGATTTAAGTATAGTTTTGTTTATTCAGAAAGCTCGACTATGCCAACAGCTTTGACTGACCCAAGTCATTTGCCTTTTAACCCTCTTATGGATTTTAATTTTTTCAAATTTTTAAAAGCAAAAAATATAAAAATTGGTTTATTTTATCGAGACATTCATTGGAAATTTGATCACTATGGTATTGGTTTGCCTTGGTATAAAAAGCAAATTGCATTATTTTTTTATAATTTTGACTTGAGGAAATATAGTGAGTTGGTTGATGTATTTTATTTACCATCAATAGAAATGGCTAAATATGTTGACTATATCGATTTAAAAAAAGTAAAAGCTCTACCTCCTGCACATGATTTAAATAGTTTAGTTGATCGAGTAGATTTAAATAGACCTTTAGAGCTGCTATATGTTGGAGGCGTAGGGGAGGGATATAAGCTAGACAATTTATTTGCAGCTATGAAAGTGTGCCAAGATGTTGAATTAACAGTATGTACTAGAAAAGATGATTGGTTAAAAGTTGAAGATGATTATGGTCAAGTACCTAAAAATATCAAAATAGTACATCAAAGTGGTTTAGAATTAGATGAACTTTATAGAAAGTCACATATAGCAGTTTTATTTGTAGAACCTAAAGACTATTGGGAGTTTGCAGTTCCATTTAAATTATATGAGTATCTTGGAAGAGCCAAACCAGTTATTGCTTGTAACAATACTTTGGTTGGAAATTATATTAGTTTGAATGGGATAGGTTGGTCAATTGATTATACGGTTGACTCCTTAATTAGCTTGTTAAAAACATTGGATAACTCAAATATAGAGGATAAACTGGCCAACGTTTATAGAGTAAGGTTGGAAGAAACTTGGGAAAGTCGAGTTTTTCAAGTTATGAATGATTTATCCGAGATTTTAGATTAATTTTTTAGGTAAGAAAGTGAAAAAAATACTTGTATTAAGCGAGAGTTATCCAAGCCCTCATAATATTTATAGCATGGGTTTTATTCATAGTAGAAATATAGAATATATCAAACTAGGTGTGGATGTTACTGTCTTAAGTTTTAGTTCTAAAGAAAATTATGTTTATGAAGCTGTAAGAGTAGTATCTTCTAGTACTGCTTTGAACTTTGAGGAGTATGATGCTATCGTTTCTCATGCTCCTAATTTAAGAAATCATTTAAGAATAATTTATAAAAATTATGCTCAAATCAAAAAAATTGTTTTCGTATTTCATGGGCATGAGATACTTTTTATGAGTCGGTATTATCCTAAACCCTATAGTTGGGAAAAAAGCAGTGAGCATTCGTTTCTTAGATTATGTTATGATTTTTTTAAATTAAAAGTTTTAAAGCTTTTTTTAAATTTAGATAAAGTCTCTGCAATTTATGTAAGTGAATGGATGAGAGAAGCTGCACATGATTCGATAGGTAAAAATAATTTTCAAAATGAAATTGTAGTGAATAATCCCATCAATTATGCTTTTTATGAAGGAAAGTATAACTACAATAGTTTTTCTGAATTTTCTGAATTTTCTGAATTTTCTGAATTTTCTGAATTTTCTGAATTTTCTGAATTTTCTGAATTTTCTGAATTTTCTGAATTTTCTGAATTTTCTGATTTTGTGACGATCCGACCATTAAATGGGGCTAAATATGCAGTTGATTTAGTGGTTGAATTGGCTAAAGCTAATCCATCATTAACATTTGATATCTATGGTAAAGGAGAATTTTTTTCTTACAATCCTATACCAAGTAATGTCCGTCATATTAATAAATTTATTGAGCAAAAAGACATTCCTAATTTATTAGACAATTATAAAGCTGCTGTTATGCCTACACGCTTAGATGCCCAAGGTGTGATGATGTGTGAAATGGCAAGCTATGGCATTCCTATAATTGTTTCTGATCTGCCTGTGTGTCATGAAATGTTGGATGGTTTTTCCAATGTAACATTTGTTGAAAATGATTTGTTTATTAAAAAACAGATCAATATTGATGACTTAGTTTCTTTGAATGATATTGCTAGTATAGAAAAATTTGACCCCCAAAAACTTGCGTCTAAAGAGCTTAAGTTTATATTATCTTGAATTGGTCTTTGCTTATGAAAATTTTATGTGTATTTGGAACTAGGCCAGAAGCGATTAAAATGGCTCCTTTGGTATTGGAATTGCAGCGAAATCTGAATTTTGATACAAAAATATGTGTAACCGGACAACATAGACAGATGTTAGACCAGGTTTTAGATTTATTTAATTTAACTCCTGATTTTGATTTAAATTTGATGAAACCGAATCAAACTCTATCAGATATTACCTCAAATATTTTAGATGGATTGAATGGTGTTTTTAGAGAGTGGACTCCAGATTTAGTGTTAGTGCATGGTGATACCACGACGACTTTTGCTACATCTTTATCGGCTTTTTATCATAAAATAAAAATAGGTCATATCGAAGCTGGTTTAAGAACTGGTAATTTGTATTCTCCTTGGCCAGAAGAAGGGAATAGAAAGTTAACAGGTGTTCTAGCTAATTATCATTTTGCTCCAACAAAATCTTCATTTAATAATTTGATAAAGGAAAATGTTGATCCTAAAAATATTGTGATTACAGGGAATACGGTCATAGATGCTCTACTGCAGATAAGTAATAGTATACATATGAATAAAAAACTAGTTGCTCAATTTAACGAGCAATTCAGTTTTCTCGACAAAAATAAAAAAATGATACTTGTTACTGGTCACCGGAGAGAAAATTTTGGTCAAGGTTTCCTGGATATCTGTCAGGCTTTGACTAACCTAGCAACTAAGTATCCAGAAATACAAATAGTATACCCTGTTCACTTAAATCCTAACGTACAGGAGCCTGTTAAAAAAATGTTATCCAATATAGATAATGTTTTTTTAATTAATCCTCAAGATTATTTACCATTTGTTTATTTAATGCGTTCGTCTTATTTGATTTTAACAGATTCAGGTGGGATACAAGAAGAAGCACCTTCTTTGGCTAAACCGGTTTTGGTTATGCGTGATACTACTGAACGGCCGGAGGCCGTTGAAGCAGGAACTGTGCGACTAGTTGGTACCAACTCAAAAAGTATAGAGGAAGCTGTTACTGAGTTGTTAACAAATCCTGCTATATATTCTAAAATGGCAGAAGCTCACAATCCATATGGTGATGGCACGGCTTCTCAAAAAATCGTAGAATTTCTAAAGCAGCTCTAAACAATTTTGTATATGTATAAAGCCAATCAATATTAATGTCTAGCTTTTAGTAATTGATTAAATTTTAAGGACATTTAAAGTAGAGTATGTATTATATGGTTTTTATAAAATTTAAATTCTTATGAAAAAACAAAAGAAAATTTGGATCATTAATCAATACGCCTCTACTCCTGAAACAGGGATGGGGGGGCGTCATTATTATTTAGCTGAAGAACTGGCCAAGCAAGGTCATCAGGTTTTTTTAATTGCAAGCAGTTCTAGTCATCTACTGCGTAAGCCCCCCCAGCTTCAAGACGATTTTAAAATTGAACAAATTTCTGAAAACATGCAATTTGTTTGGGTTAAGCTACCAGAATATGCTGAAGCACATAGCAAACAACGTGTTTTTAATTGGTTTATTTTTTCAAACAAAATTAGACAGCTTAGAACGGTGATTCAAGAAAAACCGGATTTAATTCTATTTTCGTCTCCTTCACCTATAGGTTATCTAGGTTCTAAATGGTTAGCCAATTTTTATAAAGCTAAATATTGTTTTGAAGTACGGGATATTTGGCCTCTCACTTTATTAGAATTAGGCGGTTATACCAAAAATCATCCCTTTATTCGTCTAATGCAATGGATTGAAGATTGTGCTTATAAAAAATCTGATTTTGTAATTTCTAACTTATTTAATGCTGTCGAACATATGCAGTCTAGAGGAATGGTTAAGGGTAAATTTCATTGGATTCCAAATGGATTTTCATTGGATGAAGTAGCTCACCCCGAGCCTTTGCTAGATCAGACGATTTCATTAGTTCCTAAGAATAAATTTATTATTGGCTATACTGGAACAATTGGTGTAGCGAATGCGATAGATACTTTAATCGATGCTGCAGTGCTTAGTCGGGATGATGAAACTATCCATTATGTTTTAGTTGGTGGTGGTAAAGAGAAACAAAGCATGCAAGACAGAGTGTCGAGTTTAGACTTAACCAATATCACGTTTATTGATCCTATACCTAAAAAGCAAATTCAATCAATGCTTACTCTCTTTGATGCTTGTTATATTGGCTGGCATAAAAATTCTTTATACCGCTTTGGTATAGCACCAAATAAATTGCCTGAATATCTATACTCCGGGCGCCCAATTATTCATGCTTTTTCGGGTAATGGTGATCCAGTTGAAATTGCAAATGCCGGAATAACTGTTGAGGCTGAAGATCCAAAAGCAATTTTAACAGCTATACGCTCTATTAAAAATATGACCCAAGTTGAAAGAGATCAAATGGGGATCAATGGCCATAATTTTGCAACTGAAAATTTACAATATAAACAATTATCTAGGAAAATTTTAGAATTACTAAAATAGTCTATTTTAGTTAAAAGGTATATCTGACATGGTTGTATATATGGCTATTATTTTTTTTATTTTAGCGTTTGGTTTCACATATCTAATGCGAGCTTATGCACTTAAAAAAAATATCATAGATAATCCTAATGAACGTAGCTCCCACAGTGTACCCACGCCGCGAGGTGGTGGTGTTGCTGTAGTCTGTAGTTATTTATTAGCACTGCTAGTGCTGATGTATAACCAACAGTTGACATTATATATTGGGTTAACGCTTATGGCTGCAGGATTTATCATTGCTTTACTGGGCTTTCTCGATGACCATGGGCATATCAACTCCATGCTACGTTTAGCAATCCATTTTTTGGTTGCAATTGGTGTTGTAATAAGTTTGGGCGGTTTTAGTGAAGTCACTGTCTTTAATGGTTTAGAGCTTGGCGTTATCGCCAATATTATTGCTGCTCTTTTTTTGGTGTGGTTATTAAACTTATACAACTTTATGGATGGTATTAATGGTATCGCCAGTGTTGAAGCAATCACCACGACAGTCAGCATGGCAATTTTATACTATGTTCTGAGTTCATCTTTAAATACGGATCTTCTTTTATTACTCGCAGCTTCTGTATTTGGTTTTTTATTATGGAATTTTCCCAAAGCTAAGATTTTTATGGGTGATGCCTGTAGCGGCTTTTTAGGTTTAACATTAGGTATTTTGGCCCTTATTGCTTTAAAAGAAAATTTAGGGCTGTTTTGTGCATGGATTATTTGCCTAGGTGTCTTTATTGTAGATGCAACATATACACTTGTTAAACGTGTATTGAGTGGCTACAAAATGTATGACGCGCATCGAAGTCATGGCTATCAAATTTTATCACGCAAATGGGGAAGTCATACGCCAGTGACCATGGGTGTTCTATTGATTAATATCTTATGGCTATTCCCAATCGCTTACTTCACAGTTCAAGAATATTTTGTTATGCCTGAACTGGGTGTTTTAATTGCTTATTTACCTTTGGTACTCATAGCAGTTTTCCTAAAAGCAGGGAATCCTGATGCCTGAGCAAAATACAACTTTACCTGAATTACTCATTCTAGGCGCTGGTGGTTATGGTCAAGCATTGGCTGAAGTCGCACAATTGTTAAATCGGTGGTCTAATATCTATTTTGTGGATGATCAATGGCCGAACAAGAAGGTAATCAATGGATTTAAAGTTGTTTCAAATATAGTGGGTTTAAAAGAATGGATTGAAAATAAGTATGTTGAGGGCATTGCTGCTGTAGGAAATAATCAAATTAGACGCAAATGGCATGAAATTCTTATGGCGCATGATATACCTTTGGCTACTATCATACATCCAAGCACAATTATCAGTCCGAGTGTAAAAATTGGAAAGGGCGTTTCAATTATGGCGGGTTGTATATTAAGCTCCAATGTGATTATTAAAAATGGTGTCTTATTAAATTTAGGTGTACTTCTTGACCATGATGTCGTGGTCAGTGAATATGCACATTTAAGTGTTGGCGTTAAATGCGCTGGGGGAGAATTAATTGAAGAGAATGCGATTTTGAAGTAATACATTGATATATTCAAATCACTCATCAATTAATGCATAACGATCAATATGAAAGAAGGTCTATGTGAAAAATTTAATTATAAGCTTAGCAGCGAGTTCTAGAGCATTAAAACAAATATTTTTAGTGGCTTTAGATTTGTTTATTTTTCCTATTCTGATTTGGCTATGTTATGCCATTCGCCAGTTTGATTTAGGCGTAGAAGTTGTGCCGAATCTGGCTTTTGGATCTCTTTGGGTATCTTTGATTGCAGTTTGTGCATTGGGCTTAGCACGAATCTATAGTTTTATTGTAAGAGCCTTTAACGAAGCCTTCATTTTCCAGTTAGGTTTAGCGACAACACTCACTGTTTTAGCACTATACGCTTTAGCTTATTTTACTCATGCATTTATTCCGACCTCAATTCCGTTGATGTTTGGATTTATGATGTTTGCATGGATTTGGCTCAGTCGAGGGATCATTAGGGCTTTAGTTAAATATGTATTACATGCAGATATCCCAAGAAAAAGAATTGCCATTTATGGAGCAGGTTTTGCAGGTCAACAAGTGGCAGCCATGCTGAATAATTCTGATGAACATTTACCTGTGCTTTTTTTAGATGATGATGTTACGCTTGCCGCGAAGAATATTGGTGGATTAAAAGTCTATCATGCAGCAGATGCGGAAAAAGTGCTGAACAAGCATCAAGTCAATGAAATTCTGATTGCTTTGCCTTCGGTGGGGCGTCAACGTAAAACAGAAATTATTAAAAATTTAGAACCTGCACATTTAAAAATTACCGAGATTCCAGGCTTAACAAAACTGGTTGATGGTGAAATACGACTGTCGGATATTCAAGAAGTCGATATTATTGACTTGCTCGGTCGTGATCCTGTACCTCCTGTCGCCCATCTACTTTCAAAAAATATCACCAATAAAATTGTGATGGTTACTGGTGCGGGTGGGTCGATTGGGTCTGAACTATGTCGTCAAATTATCAAAAATCAACCTAAGCTTTTGGTCTTATATGAATTGACTGAATTTGCACTGTATAGCATCGATAAAGAATTGCGCCAAAAAACAGAGTTAACCATTATTCCAATCTTAGGCACAGTACTGGATCAGCAGAAGCTCGAGCGTGTCATCGCACAATATCAAGTACAAACTGTTTATCATGCAGCGGCATACAAACATGTCCCTTTGGTGGAGTGTAACCCGATTGCAGGTGTAAAAAATAATGCAGTCGGTACGGCCTTTAGTTTAAATGCAGCTGTACGAAATCAAGTGGAAACATTTGTGCTAATTTCAACGGATAAAGCGGTTCGTCCTACCAATGTCATGGGGGCTACTAAGCGTATGGCGGAGCTCTATTGTCAAGCGATGGCAGAGGCTCAAGATCACACTCAGGTGAGTATTGTACGTTTTGGCAATGTGCTCGGCTCATCGGGTTCAGTGGTTCCGCTTTTCAAGCAACAGATTGCGAAGGGTGGTCCAATTACAGTGACGCATCCTGAAGTTACACGATACTTTATGACCATTCCAGAAGCTTCTCAGTTGGTGATTCAAGCCGGCGCTTTAGGTGAGGGTGGAGACGTATTCTTGTTGGATATGGGGGAGCCAGTCCGTATTCAAGATTTGGCGCGACAAATGATTTCACTCAGTGGATTAACCGTCCGTGAAGAAGGATCACAAACAGGTGATATTGCGATTCAGTATTCAGGTTTACGTCCAGGTGAAAAGTTATATGAGGAATTATTAATCGATCAAGAAGATACACAGATTACCGAGCATAGTCGGATTCTAAGATCGTTTGAAAAATCGTATCCTTTGGATGAAATTTTACCCATATTTGACCGTTTCTATGATTTAACCGCAACACATGAAGATGTTGATTGGGTGTTAACTCAACTAGAATACTATGTAGATGGATATCAACGCGGTGCTGAAATTCGCGTAAACTAAAATAATTGCAAATTGACATTTGCAATTATCAAAATTTTGAAGAGTTGTATTATGTCAATTAAGAAAGCAGTTTTGCCTGTAGCCGGTCTTGGTACACGTTTTTTACCTGCGAGCAAATCGATTCCTAAGGAAATGGTGACGGTGGTCGATCGTCCTGCGATTGAATATGTGGTCAAAGAAGCGATTGCTGCGGGTATTGAACAAATTATTTTAGTCACACATGCTTCAAAAGCATCTATTGAAAACTACTTCGACCGTAGTTTTGAGCTGGAAACGACCTTAGAACAAAAAAAGAAATTTGATTTACTCAAAGAAATTACCGAAATTTTGCCCGCGCATGTGAGCGTGATCAGTGTGCGTCAGCCACAACCTTTAGGTTTAGGGCATGCCGTACTGTGTGCAAAAGATGTGGTAGGTGATGATGATTTTGCAGTATTACTTCCAGATGTTTTAGTCAAAGATTCGTCAGCGGCTAATGACTTGAGCTTGATGATTCAGCGATATAACGAATCAAAAGCATCACAAATTATGGTTGAAGCTGTCCCTGACCAGATGGTCGATCAATATGGGATTGTGGATGTGGCTGAGTCACCGCTTGAGGGGCAAAGTATCCAAATGCAAGGTATTGTTGAAAAACCTGCAGTGGGTACAGCACCATCGAACTTATCTGTAGTAGGGCGTTATATTTTACCTGCAAAAATCATGCAATTGCTTGAACAAACACCAAAAGGTGCGGGCAATGAAATCCAACTCACCGATGCAATCGCGATGCTTCAACAAACAGATGTGGTAGAAGCCTATCGTATGAAGGGTCAAACCTTTGACTGTGGAAGCAAGCTGGGTTATTTAAAAGCGGTATTGCATTACGGTATGGATCACCCAAGTTTAGGCGAAGCTTTTAAAGTCATGATTAAAGACTTAAAACTTTAAAACGAGTATCGCTATGAATATTGCAGTATTTGGTCAGACCTTGTATGCAGGGGTGATGGCAGCATTGTTGGCTGAATATGGCCATCAAGTCTTCTGGTGTGATCTTTTAAAAAAACCAGCATCGGAACAGGTGTATGCTCAAGATCAATCTGTACAACAGCTGCTTGAGAAATTACATCAGTCTGGTGCAATAAAATACTGTACATTTGCAGCGATTCCCCTTGATGTGGATGCCTATTTTTTTAGTTTTAATCCGACTGAGCAATTGCAAGGCATTGAAATACTCAAAGCCCTCAAACATCGCACAATCAGTCATCCTAAATTAATGATTAATGCATCCACATTAGGTTTACATGGAACCCAAAAGTTTGCTGAACTATTGCCTGAAGATGATTGGGTTTATGTACCCGATGTGATCCAAGAAGGAAATGCATTACGTAGCCTGACGCAAACCTCACAACTGGTCGTTGGTTGTGAGAGTGATCGTGCTAAGCGTGTATTACAAGAGTTATTACGACCGCTCTTTCCACGTGAGCAACAATATCTATTTATGCCTGTGTTAGATGCGGAATTTACCAAGTTAAGCGTATCTGGCATGCTGGCGACCAGAATCAGTTATATCAATGATTTAGCTGTTGTCGCCGAAAAATTAGGTATCGATATCGAGCATGTACGCCAAGGCTTAGCGGCAGATAGTCGTATTGGTCCTTCTTATTTATATCCAGGTGCAGGGTTTGGTGGGGAAAATTTCTCGCATGATGTGCAAACCTTGGCGAGCACCGTTTCTGGTACTGGGGCCAAGAGTCAGCTTTTAGCACAAGTTTGGGAAATTAACGAACAACAAAAGGAAATCCTCTTTCGAAAATTATGGAATCATTTTCAAGGGGATCTGAAAGACAAAGTCGTGACGATTTGGGGGGCTTCTTTTAAAGAAAATACGGCTCGTATTCAACAATCCCCCATTCATGCCATGTTAAAAGCTTTATGGGCACAAGGGGTGATCGTGAAACTTCATGATCCACAAGCCTTGAGTGAAATTGAAAAGGTATATGGTCAGCGCGATGATTTAATTTATTGCCAAGATCAATATGAAGCAGTAGATGATGCGCATGCGCTTTGTATCCTCACAGCGTGGAAACAGTATTGGTGTCCAAACTATCAAATCCTTAAGAAAATCATGCAACATGCTTTAATTTTAGATGGTCGTAATATTTTAAATCCCGAATATGTGAAGTCGCAAGGCTTTGCTTATAAAGGAGTAGGGCGTTAATGGAACAGCCAAATCAGGAATGTAATTCAGTTGCTGTTGAACAAGCGTTTTCTAATCTCGAGCTTTTAAAAAAACAACTTACACGTCAACATTTACGTGATTTTTTTCAGCAAGATTTTAATCGCTTTCAAAATTGTGCGATTCATTTCGAGCCACTCATTTTCGATTATAGTAAGCAGCGTGTTGATCGCTCTGTGCTGGATGCCTTGGTCAATCTAGCTCAAAGCTGTGACTTAGCGGGTTGGATTAAGCGCTTATTTTCTGAAGAGCGGATCAACTATACTGAAAGTCGAGCAGCCATGCATTGGGCATTACGCTTGCCGCAAGATCATGCTGAGCATTCACAGATCGCCAATCAAGTGCATCAGCAACTTGATCGTATGTATGCTTTGGTTGAGAAGATACATATGGGGCAGTATCGTGGTGCATCAGGTGAAGTGATTCAAGATGTTGTCAATATTGGAGTGGGTGGATCGGACCTAGGTCCATTGATGGTCAGCCATGCGCTCTCGGATTTTAAACAAACCACTCAAAAACCTCTGAATGTGCATTTTGTATCGACTATGGATGGAAGTCAGCTGTCTGACTTATTACACAAACTTCGTCCTGAAACGACGTTGTTCATTATCTCTTCCAAGTCCTTTGGCACCATTGATACTTTATCCAATGCACAAACGGCGCGCTTGTGGCTTGAAAAAGCATTGGGTGAAGAGCTTACTATTCTAAAACACCATTTTATTGGGGTGTCAACCAAGCCTGAGAAAATGACCGAATGGGGAATTTCCCCTGAAAATCAACTGCTCCTTTGGGATTGGGTGGGTGGTCGTTATTCATTATGGTCATGTATTGGATTACCAATCGCATTAAGTATTGGCGTTGAGGGGTTCAAGCAACTGCTCGCAGGGGCCTATGCAATTGACCAGCATTTTCAAAGCACCGCTTTTTCACACAATATTCCGGTGTTGATGGGATTGCTGGGAGTGTGGAATAGTAACTTTCTAGCAATGAAAACCCATGCAGTTTTACCCTACGATGGACGACTCAAATATTTTGCTGCGTATTTGCAACAATTAGAAATGGAGTCTAACGGTAAGTCTGTGCAACGCAATGGTGAGAAGACTACGTTAGATACCTGCCCGATTGTATGGGGTGAAGTTGGCCCCAATGCGCAACATGCTTTTTATCAGTTACTGCATCAGGGTACACAAGCGGTCAGCAGTGATTTTATAGCGCCCATCAAACGTTATAATGGTGACCAATATACCTATGTGGATAATGCCGAGGCGCTTAAGCAACAGCATTATCTCGCGTTATCCAATTGTTTAGCTCAGTCACGATTATTAGCCTTTGGCAATGATGCTTTAAATCCTCAAGAGCTTGAGGGATTGCCGCTCTATAAACAATATGAAGGTAATCAGCCCAGCACGACGATATTGATGGATGAGCTCAATCCTTATAGTTTGGGTATGTTGATTGCTTTGTATGAGCATAAAGTATTTGTGCAATCTGTCATTTGGAATATTAATCCTTTTGACCAATGGGGGGTTGAAAAGGGTAAAGAAATTGCCAATCAACTCTTGCCGATTCTAAATGGTGAACAAAGTGATTTGTCCAAGCTTGATGCGTCGACACAAGGTTTAATACAAATATTGATGGGAAAAGACAATGCCTAAAGTATTAGTGACGGGTGGTGCTGGTTATATTGGTTCGCATACCTGTGTTGAATTGCTCAATGCAGGGCACGAGGTTGTCGTATTGGATAACTTGTCCAATAGCTCACCAGAATCTTTAAATCGCGTTCAAGCTTTAACGTCTAAATCTTTAGATTTTGTCCAGGGTGATATTCTTGATCAAGCGATTTTGGATCAAATTTTCCAAGATCATCAGATTAATGCCGTGATTCATTTTGCTGGTTTAAAAGCGGTTGGGGAAAGTCAGCAAATCCCATTGAAGTATTTTGAGAATAATATTTCTGGTTCGATTAGTCTGTTTCAAGCGATGGAGCGTGCCCAAGTCTTTAATTTGGTGTTTAGTTCTTCTGCAACGGTTTATGGTGAGACAAATCCATCACCGTATCAGGAAAATATGCCGCTAAGTATGCCCAATAATAATTATGGCTATACCAAAATGGTGGTGGAGCAACTGTTAGTAAAGACAGCACGAGCCAATCCACTTTGGTCAATTGCTTTACTGCGTTATTTTAATCCTGTTGGCGCACATAAGAGTGGTCAAATTGGGGAAGATCCGCAAGGGATTCCGAATAATTTAATGCCTTTTGTTACACAGGTTGCAGTCGGGCGTCGTGACAAACTTTCGATTTTTGGTTCAGATTATCCGACTGCTGATGGTACATGTGAACGCGATTTTATTCATGTGGTCGATTTGGCCAAAGCGCATGTGCTAGCGATAGAAAATCGATTAAATGCTCAAGGATGTCGAGCATGGAATATTGGTACAGGTGTGCCAGTTTCTGTTTTAGAAGTAGTTAAAACTTTTGAGGCAGTGAATGGGGTTAAAATTCCATACGAGTTTGTAGAGAAAAGAGCAGGGGATTTACCTTGCTTTTATGCAGATAGTTCACGAGCATTTAACGAGCTGGGCTGGTCTGCACAATATAAGCTTGAAGATATGTTGGCAGATAGCTGGAATTGGCAAAAACAAAATCCAAATGGCTATCATGAATAAAAAAAATGGAGCGTTACAACGCTCCATTTTTTATGCGGTTTTAAGCCTGAATGAGTTGAGTGAGCTCATCGACATAAGCTTGCATCGGCTTCGGATTTTTGTCTTTACGGCTTTCAATATTTAAACGGAGTAAAGGCTCTGTATTTGAAGCACGTACATTTAAACGCCAAGCACCAAAATCTAAACTGACGCCATCCGTTTCATCAATTTTGGGTTTTTGGTCAGCAAAATGATCAAAGATGTTTTGAATGGTTTCTTTTGTATCCGCAACTTTAAAGTTAATCTCGCCAGAACATGGGAATTTTTCAATCATTTCCTCAACTAGAGCAGAGAGTGGTTTTGCTGTTTCAGAGACAACTGAGATTGCTAATAACCATGGAATCATGCCACTGTCACAATAGGCAAAATCACGGAAGTAGTGGTGTGCTGACATTTCACCGCCATACACTGCATTGTGTTCACGCATTTTATCTTTAATGAAAGAATGGCCTGATTTCGATTGCACAGCTTCGCCTTGATATTGTTCAACGATATCGAAGGTATTCCACACCAAGCGCGGATCATGCACAATTTTTTCACCTTTTTGTTTCAGTAAAAAGGCTTGTGCCAAGAGACCGACGATGTAATACCCTTCAATAAATTGACCTTTTTCATCAAAAAGGAAACAACGATCAAAGTCACCATCCCAAGCGATGCCCATGTCAGCATGATGTTGCAGTACAGCATTGGAGGTACTTGCACGGTTTTCGACTAAGATGGGGTTGGGAATACCATTTGGGAAGTTGCCATCTGCTTCATGGTGAATTTTGATGAATTCAACTGGAATATTCAGGGTTCTAAATTTTTCTTCGATCGCATCGATCACATGACCTGCAGCACCATTCCCCGCATTGACCACGAGTTTTAAAGGTTTGATTTTTGTAGGGTCAATATAGGTCATCAAATGATCAATAAATTCGGGCAAGATATTATAATGCTGAGTTGTACCTTTGATTTCGACTGCTTTGAACTGATTTTTTTCAGCAAGAAGTTGGATATCTTTTAAACCTGAGTCTGCACCAATCGGACGAGCATTTTCGCGTACAAGCTTCATGCCGTTATAGTCCATTGGGTTATGGCTGGCTGTTATTTCGATCCCGCCTTGCACATCAAGATGGAATGCACCGAAATAAACTTCCTCAGTCCCCGTCATGCCTAAATCTAAAACATCAACGCCTGCATCATTCAGTCCATTGATGGTGGCTTGTTTCAGTGCTTCACTGGTTAAGCGAACATCGCAACCGACTACCACTTTTTGAGGTTGATAAATTTCGCCATAAGCGCGTCCAACACGGTATGCGATATCCTCATTGAGTTCTGTGCCCAATTTTCCGCGGATATCATAGGCTTTGAAACAGGTTAATTTTTCCATGTTAAGGTTCTAGTCTATTGAGCAAATTGAATACGAAAATTATAGCGATTTTATGTAAGTACGGCATGGGTTGAGATGAAAAATTACATTTAAATTCAGTAAATTAATTTACTTTATGATGCTTATTTTTAATTGTAAATAAAGCAGTGCTCATAAGTGGATGAATTTTTTTAGAAAAAGTGCAGTAAAAGTTTATTGGTTGTAAAAAATTGAATTTATAAAAAATTTTAATAATAAAAAAACCCTGATCAATATCAGGGCTTTTTTGAATCTGGAGCGGGAAAGGAGACTCGAACTCCCGACCCCAACCTTGGCAAGGTTATGCTCTACCAACTGAGCTATTCCCGCGGAGTCTATCAATTTTTTAAGTGAAAAAACTGAATGAAAAAATTTTGAGCGGGAAAGGAGACTCGAACTCCCGACCCCAACCTTGGCAAGGTTATGCTCTACCAACTGAGCTATTCCCGCATGCCGTGTATAATACAGCATGAAAAATCAGGGTCAACAACTTTATAAAAAAATATCGTGTGATTGAATAAAATTAAAGCATTTCAATGTATTTCGCTTAATTTTTGATAGGTCTTAAGCTCAAGATTAAAGCGTAACTCTCCAATGGCGGTGTGTTTTATTTACTTTTTATTCTAAAACTTCACGGTATACTGCTGGCAACCAATGAATGCGTGTGGAATGTAAGCATGACTTTAGAGCAACAATTAATTGAACGTTTACAACAATTGTCTCCTGTGCACTTGGACGTGGTGAATGAGTCATCAGGTCATGGTGGCTATTTCCCTGGTAAAGAATCGCATTTTAAAGTCATTGTTGTAAGTGAAGTGTTTCAAGGCTTACGTTTAGTACAACGCCATCAAAAAGTATATGCACTGGCGGGTGACCTATTGAGTCCAGGAAAGATTCATGCTTTGGCGATTCATGCTTATGTGCCAACTGAATGGACTGGTCAAGCGCCAAATAGTCCTGAATGTGCACATGCACCGAAAGCTTAAATTTTAAAAGTAGGAGAGTGGCTGAAATGGATACACACTTAGTCATTAAAATCGTGCATATGTCGAGTTTGCTCTTGTTGATTATTGCTGTATTAGCACGTGCGACAACCTTATATGTTGGCGTCGAAAATCAACAACCCAACCCGAAAGGACGTAAGGCTTATGTTGCGCTTCAACATTTGGCATTTACTTTGGTTATTGGGACAGGCTTGATTTTATTGTTTTTGAATAATTTTCAAGTTCAACCTTGGTTCTATGCCAAAGTGGTCTTGGTGATCGTGATGTTATCTTCATTAATTAAAGCATATCGCCAAGATGCGTCTGTACTGTTAATTCAACGTCGTGCGGGGGTATTGATTAGTTGTGTCGCATTTATGGCCATTATCGGCATCGTGATGATTAAGCCAACTTTCGGTTAATTGTTAGACACAATCGCTTAGGCTCTCACCCCTCTAGGTTAAACTTGATTCATATAATGAATTGAGCCTAGAGGGAATGATGCGTACACGTGTGGTGTTTAATCAAAAAGGTGGCGTTGGTAAATCCAGTATTACAGTAAACTTGGCTGCACTGAGTGCACATCAGGGTTTTAAGACGCTTGTCATTGACCTCGATGCTCAGGCCAACTCCAGTCAGTATCTATTGGGGGATGATGCGACTTATAATGCCGATAAACCTGCACTAGAACCCAATATTGAAAATTTTTTCGAAGATGTATTGGCGAATCAGTCGAGCAAAGGTTTGATTGGTCAAGCCATCGGGAATTTGCTCAAAAATAAAAATAAAGGCTTAGAAGCCTATATACATCAGTCACCATTCCCATCTCTCGATGTTTTGCCTGCAAGTCCCTCGCTTGGTGCTTTACAGCATAGCCTCGAATCCAAACATAAAATTTATAAGCTGCGTGATGCGATTCAGCATCTAGCAGGGACTTATGATCGGATCTATATCGATACACCGCCTGCATTTAATTTTTTTACTTTGTCGGCATTAATTGCAGCAGACCGAGTGTTGATTCCATTTGATTGTGATGTCTTTTCTAAGCGTGCCTTAAACACGTTGATCGAAAACATTATAGAAACTCAAGATGATCATAATGATCGATTGGAAATTGAAGGTATCGTCGTTAACCAGTTTCAAGCGCAAGCAAAGCTTCCTCGTGAAGTGGTACAGCAGCTTAGAGATGAACAACTACCTGTGCTCAATGCGATGTTGCCACCGTCGGTATTAATGAAAGAGTCTCATCATAAAAATATGCCGTTAATCTATTTAAATACAGATCATAAATTGACGCAGGCCTACCAATCATTGTTCAATGAAATCGAGAATAAATAAGATTTGAGAAGAGTATGAACTCACGCGCGATGAAAATGGTCATGCAACTTAGTGCATTCGGTACGGTTGCTGTATTGATGACTGCTTGTGCGACAACGGTTAAACCGAGTTATGTTTCTCCGACGCAATATCAAGCATTGAACTGTGTACAACTTGGTGCTGAATTCAATCGTATTCAGCAGTACATCAATAATGGTGTACAACCGCCTAAACGTACAGGTGTTGGCGTTGGTCTAGGTGTTGGTGGTGGCTGGGGCCGTGGCGGTTGGGGCTTTGGTCCTTCAGTTTCCGTCAATATGGGACAGTCATCGAATACCAAAAATACTGAATTGTCGCGATTATATGGTGAGCAAGATGCGATCTCACAAGCGGCAACATTTAAAAATTGTCCTTATGTTCCTAAGCGTCAACAGCAAGCTCAGTAATTTAAAAGGGCTGTTCAAACTGAGCTTGAGCAGCTTTTTTTTAGCAAAATGTTTCAATGTAAATTTATTAAAATCAATATTTTATAAAATTATTAACTGAAAATAGACGCGACATTCATCATTCCTTCACTTTAAAAACTTGTCTTTAAATTCGTTTTTCGTTTAAGGTGTGCCTCCTCTAAATCTCTGATTTTAATCTATGGTAGAAAGTTGGCTTTATATTTTTGCAGTGTTCGCGGTATTACTTATTCCCGGTCCAACCAATGCATTATTGGCTAGCGCAGCACATCACCATGGCGTATTAAAAGCATTCTATTTCGTACCTCTTGAATTACTGGGTTATATCTACGGCATTAGCATTTGGGCACTGTTGGTGCATTTAACCCTACCAATTTGGCCGATGCTGATTCATATCTTACATTTGGTGAGTGCAGTTTATGTGATTTGGATGGCTTTTCATTTATGGAAAGCTTCACACCTTAAGCAATTGAGCCAAAAAAACATTCGAATGAGTCGCAGTCATCTTTTTAAATCGACTCTGAAAAATCCAAAATCTATTTTGTTTGCAGTTGGTATTTTTCCAGCATGGACTTGGGATTCTTTTCAAAACTATTTTTTAGTTTTGGGTGTATTCACCTTATGTTTAATTCCATGTGCTTTATTTTGGATGTATTTTGGTCGTAAAGTCTTGGCAGGGAATCAGACGGTGGTTAGCGCAGATCGCTTATACAAAGGTTCTGCCATGTTACTTATGCTCAGTATGTTACCTGTCATTATTGGATTTTTCTAAGCCATTTAATATTCTGTAGTGATAAAAAAAGCAGATTCTTGGTGGAGAATCTGCTTTTTGAAGCCTAAGATCATTACATCATTTCGGGATTTTTCTTTGGGAAAAACTTGTGGCGAATAAAGCCAATGATCCCCGGCAATACGCTTAGAATAATGATTCCGAAAATTAAATGGGTGAAATTGTCTTTCACGATCGGCATATTACCGAACAAATAACCCAAGGTGATAAACGAAGAAATCCACAAGAAAGCACCAACGACATTGTAAGTAATGAAGTATTTGTAGTTCATGCTTCCTGCACCAGCGACGAAGGGTGCAAATGTACGCGCGAATGGGACAAAACGTGCAAAAATAATAGTTTTACCGCCGTGTTTTTCGAAGAATTTTTGCGTATAAACCAAATGTTTTTTATTGATAAATCGAGATTCAATCTCAAAAACACGTGGTCCGATATATTTTCCAATATGATAATTTAAGGTATCACCCAATACTGCCGCAGTGAATAACAACACGCCCAAGAGCCACGGATCCATTGCACCTGTTGAGGCTGCTAAAGCACCTGCTGCAAACAGTAAACTGTCCCCGGGTAGAAAAGGCATGACCACCAAGCCCGTTTCTACGAAAATAATCAGGAATAAAATTCCGTAAATCCAAATGCCATAATTGGTAATAAATTCAAGTAGATGATCGTCTACATGCAGAATAAAATCGATTAAATCCATGAGGGGTGAACTGAGCAAAAATGTGTTCAAATGCTAACAGCCATCGGCGCTGATGTCAGTAGTCAATTGATTTAAATTATAGGTGAATTATTGTTCTGATTATGCAACGCTGATTCTTTATATTGATTATTTATCCTAAAGATAAAAGCTACTAATCTAGGGTCATTACCAAAAACAAAACGTAGATAGGTCAACCCAATGTTTAATCCAAATCAAGTGATTAAAAAAATTGTTGCTCAACCCACAGTGCATGCAACTTTAACCCTCGTCGCACGTGTCCTTTTAGCATATATCTTTATTGTGGCGGGATGGGCAAACTCGCAGGTTATAGCGCGACAGTTGGATATATGGAAGCGATGGGTGTGCCGGGTGCATTATTGCCAATGACCATTTTGGTTGAACTGGGTGGAGGCTTAGCACTGTTATTTGGGGTACAAGCACGATTATTCGCAGTAGCTTTAGCTGGTTTCAGTTTAGTTACCGCATTTCTTTTTCATGGTGCGCCTGAAGATTCGATACATTTCATGAAAAACTTTGCTATGGCGGGTGGTCTAATCTTTCTCGTATTGCATGGTGCAGGTCAATGGAGTGTTGATCAGCGTTTTGAAAAATAAATAACGAATACGTAATGCAGGTGAAATGAAAGAATTATTCGCCTGCTGCATCGTGATCGGAATGTAACTCCAAGGCTTGCATGATCAAAGCAATCAACTGAAATTGTTGAATAAAAAGACAATATTTAATAATAATGTATTGAAATATAGAGAGATTTGAATAGTGTGCGTAAGCTTAATAAAAATGATAGAATAGCGCGCTAATCCTTCGTTAGCCTTTCATAGTTGTTATCATGACTACCAATACTCAAATTACCGAAGATCGTATCCTGATTTTGGATTTCGGCTCTCAATATAGCCAATTGATCGCACGTCGTGTACGTGAATCAGGCGTATATTCTGAAATGTATGCTTTTGATATGTCGGAAGAGGACATCCGCGCATTTAATCCAAAAGGGATTATTCTTTCAGGTGGTCCTGAGAGTGTTCACGTTGAAGGCAGCCCACGTGCGCCAGAAGTTGTGTTTAACTTAGGCGTACCAGTATTGGGTATTTGTTACGGTTTACAAACGATGTCTGCTCAGTTGGGCGGTAAAGTTGAACCGGGTACAGTTCATGAGTTTGGCTATGCTGAAGTCGATATTAAAGTACGTGATGCTCTAATTGGCGATCTTGAAGATTCAGCAGACAAATTGAAAGTATGGATGAGTCATGGCGATAAAGTGACTCAAATTCCAGAAGGTTTCCAAATTACTGCAAGTACACCAAGCTGCCCAGTGGCAATGGTGTCTGACGAAGCTCGTCGTTTCTACGGTATCCAGTTCCACCCTGAAGTAACCCATACAGCTAAAGGTAAAGAGTTACTTGAGAACTTTGTACAAAAGATCTGTGGTTGCCGTAGCCTATGGAATTCTGAAAACATCATTGATTTGCGTGTTGAACAATTACGTGAACAGATTGGTGATCAGAAGGTTCTTCTTGGTCTTTCAGGTGGTGTAGATTCATCTGTTGTGGCTGCATTGCTTCACAAAGCAATTGGCGATCAATTGACATGTGTATTCGTTGACAATGGTCTTCTTCGTTTAAATGAAGGGGATCAAGTGATGGAAATGTTTGCGAAAAACATGGGTATCCGTGTGATTCGTGCTGATGCTGAACAACGTTTCCTTGACGCTTTGGCAGGTGAAGTTGATCCTGAAGCAAAACGTAAAATCATTGGTCGTGAGTTCATCGAAGTATTTGCTGAAGAAGCACGTAAGCTTGATGGCGTGAACTTCCTTGCGCAAGGTACGATTTATCCTGATGTGATTGAATCTGCTGCAAGCAAACAAGGTAAAGCGCATGTGATTAAATCACACCATAACGTGGGTGGTTTACCGGAAGATCTCGCTTTTGAATTGGTTGAACCAATTCGTGATTTATTTAAAGATGAAGTACGCCGTTTGGGTACAACTTTAGGTCTTCCATTTGAGATGCTTTATCGTCATCCATTCCCAGGACCAGGTCTTGGTGTTCGTATTTTGGGTGAAGTGAAGAAAGAGTATGCTGATATTCTTCGTTTAGCCGATGACATCTTCATGCAAGAACTTCGTGCAAGTGGTTGGTATGATAAAACTGCACAAGCATTCGCTGTATTCCAACCAGTAAAATCTGTGGGTGTAGTCGGTGATGGCCGTCGTTATGCATGGGTGATTGCACTTCGTGCGGTTGAAACGGTTGACTTTATGACGGCTCGTTTCGCACATCTTCCTTATGATCTTGTTGATAAAATTTCGACGCGTATTATGAACGAGATTGCAGAAGTTTCACGTGTTGTTTATGACGTATCGTCTAAACCACCTGCTACGATTGAATGGGAATAATTTCCTGACGGAAATTATTTAAAAAAGGACGCAATTGCGTCCTTTTTTATAAATCGCATAATTCTAACTGGTCAAAATTTTCTAATTCACCATATTTAACTTGATTAAATTTTAAGTGTGATAATTCAGGATTTTTTTTGACAACTTGGATTATGGTATCGATTTCTTTTTCAGTAATATCCCATCCGAAGGTTAATGATTTAAAACATGGAAAGGGAATTTTTTTAAGATAAATATTATTGGGCTTAATTACATCATGATCTAATAACTTAAAAATTATCCTATATTCATTTTCAATTGCCCATCGCTCATTTTTTGTCAAAAGTAAGCGTTCAAAAAAATCTTGCTGATCAATATTGAGAAAATAATAATTTGATATTTCATCAAAATTTTTAAGTTTATCTGGAATGGTAATACCATTGATTCGTATGACTCCTTCATAATATGAAATAGAAGCTCTTCTAGAATTTTTATATACAATTTTTTGAGGATTGTACTTCTTAAAAAAGGGATGATTGGAATCAAATGAAACAGCCAAACCTTTACCATGTTGACCGTAGCGTATCCACATTTCTTGGTTTATTAGTGAGTTAGTCAGAGAAAAAATGCCTATATAGCTATTTAGTTTTCCCAATAAATTTGTATTTATTTGCTTAATAAAATTTATAGCTTGGGAGCGATCATATTCCTCCATCGTATTAAAACTATCAAACTTGTCAAAACTCCTCAAGCTTGGAGATTCATCAATGCTGTATCTTTGACCTGAAGGTAATAAGTAGTGTTTTATTAGAAATTCATCTGTTACATTTGGTCCATCATAAAATATTGAACCCTGATATTTTTTATAAGCAACCTTGAGATCAGCGTCAGAAAAGATGTTGAAAAATGGTGTAAAAACACCTTCACCTGACGGATCATTTAAGTATTGAGGTTGCGTAATTCTGAAAAGTCCATTTTCTAAAAACTCTATTCTATCCGTTGGTAGATATTTAACAAACATGAAGTTACGCCTGTAAAGTTACTTCTAAATTTTATAAATTATTTGAAAATATTAAAGTTTTTATATGTATAACATATCGATAGCTCATTTTTATTCCAAATTAATAGAACCTGCTAATAATAAAGCATTCTATTTTTAATACATACAAAACTCTAATTGTCCTACCTATAGTATTCAGCGTATTAAGTCTAAGGTGGTTCAATTTGCATGACCTTGTTAATATCTATAACAAAGATAGCCATTTGCCAAACTTTTAGGATAACAACATGACCAATAATACTTATACCGAATTGTCTCATTCAGAAGACTGTGAAAAGCACGCCAACCAATTTATTCAGGAATTTCCACTGCGCCGTGCAGAAATTGGTCAAGGGACAGTGATCAAACGCGCTTTACCAAGTCGCCATAAGCGTATGATTGGCGCATGGTGCTTCTTAGATCATGCAGGTCCTGTGACATTTGAAGCTGGACAAGGTCTAGATGTTGGGCCACATCCACATATTGGTCTTCAAACCTTTACTTGGATGATTGAAGGGACCATGTTGCATAGCGACAGCTTAGGGACAACAGATCAGCTGATTCAGCCCAAGCAAGTCAACCTCATGACCGCAGGTCGAGGTATTTCACATACTGAAGTCGCGCCAGAGAATGAAACAAAAATGCATGCGGCCCAACTTTGGATTGCATTGCCTGATGACAAACTTACCATCGATCCAGCTTTTAATCACTATCCTGAATTACCCGTGGTTAATCAGTCAGGTATCGAATTTACGGTATTGGTCGGTGAGTATCTAAATACAGTATCACCAGTCAAAGTACATACTGAGCTTTTAGGTGTGGATTTATTTGCGCAAGCAGCCACAAAAGCACGTTTACCTTTAAATCCAAAGTTTGAATATGGATTTATGGCGCTTGAAGGTACAGCAACCATTAATGGTCATCATTTAGATGAAGACAATATGGTGATTTTAGAGCCAGGGCTAGAACATGTGGAAGTAGAAATCCTTGACAATAGTCGTGTACTGCTTTTGGGTGGTGAGCCATTTGAGTCGCCAATTTTATTATGGTGGAATTTCGTTGGACGTACGCAAGAAGAAATCAAAATTGCACGTGATCAATGGATAGCAGAAGATCCACGTTTTGGGTCAATTCCATCATACCAAGGCGAGCGTTTGAAAGCTCCGATATTGCCTGATAGCATGCGTCCATCTAAATAATAAGACAAAGAAGGAAAATAAAATGGCAACGATCGCAAATGCAAAGGTCACCACACTACCTGAAAAATGGGGTGGTGAGATTCAATCTGGTCAGCACACATTTCTCACCGATAAACCTGAATCATTCCAAGGTTTAGATCGTGGGCCTGCACCGTATGATTTTATTTGTTCAGGATTAATTTCCTGCACAATGATCACATTACGGATGTATGCAGAGCATAAAGGACTGGATTTAGGCGAATTTACTGTCGAGGCAGATTTTAAAGCCAATAAAGAAGGGCAGGAATGGATTGAGCGTCGTTTAAGTTTTAAAACTAACTTGGATGAAGCATTACAAGAAAAAGTTTTAAATGTGTGCCAAAAAACACCCGTCACTAAAACATTGCTCAGAAGCGTCGAAATTAAAACAACAATTGTTTAAATATAGACAATTTAATAGGCATCAACATTCTGTATTTTTGTAATTTACAGCTAAAAAGAAGACATTTTGTGTAAAGCAGGATGTCTTTTTTTTATTCAAAATGGCTATATAGAGAGAAATAAAATTAGGTGGTCTTATGCTGACATTACATCATTTAGAAAAATCACGTTCTTCAAGAATCATTTGGGCGCTAGAAGAGTTGGGTGCTGAATACCAAATTCAACATTATAAAAGATTGCCAACTTATGCCGCTCCACCAGAATTGAAGAAGGTTCATCCTTTGGGGAAATCACCAGTGATTACTGATGATAATTTAGTGATCGCAGAATCTGCGGTGATTTTAGACTATTTGGCAGATCGCTATGATACTCAGCATCAATTTAAACCCCAGTCACAGCCGGACTTAACACAATATCAGTATTGGATGCATTACGCTGAAGGCTCATTAATGCCACTTTTAGTGATGACCTTAGTTCTCTCGTTTGTACCTCCTAAAGTACCTTTTGTGATTCGACCAATTGCCAATAAAATTATTGATGGGGTGACTGATGGATTTATACAACCGCGTCTCGCTGAACATATTGAATTTTTAGAACAGCATTTGGCGCAACATGAATTTTTTATATCTCAGTTTTCATTTGCAGATATCCAAATGAGTTTTCCCTTGATCGCGATGGATGAGCGCTTAAATGGAAAATATCCGAACATTCATGCCTATGTAAAACGCATAAAACAAAGACCTGCTTATCAGCAAGCGGTCATCAAGGGGGGGTGATTAAGATGGCGGATCAGGCAGTGAAATTAATCTTCCTGCCCGGAGCATCTGGCAGTACTGCATTTTGGAAACCTGTTCAATCACATTTTGAATCTGAGTACGACACGCACATCATGGGTTATCCCAGTTTTGGTGAATATCCTGATCATCCACATGTAAATTCAATGTCAGATTTACAAGATTATGTATTTGATCATCTTCAACATCCAAGTATTCTGATCGCTCAATCTATGGGTGGGGTCATTGCTGTTCAAGCGGCGTTGAGGTATCCAAAATTGGTTCAGGGTTTGGTGCTGGTCGCTACGTCAGGTGGCGTTGATTTAACACCATTTCATGTTAAAGATTGGCGTGCAGAATATCAAAATGAATATGAAGTGCCACATTGGTTTATTGATGATCAAACTAAATTAGATGAACGGCTTGCTGAAATTGAATGTCCTGTATTATTGATCTGGGGCGGAGACGATGACATTAGTCCTGTTGCTGTAGGTGAGTATTTAAATCACGCTTTTAAGTATTCAGAGCTGAATGTGATCCCGAACGGACAACATGATTTAGCTAAAGTTTATGCGCCAGAGTGTATTTCTTTTATTCAGCGCTACTTAGCAAAATTTTAGGTTTGCTCTAAACTAAAAAAGGATGCTAATTGCATCCTTTTTTATGATTATCGTTTTACAACGATTGAATCAATACCGCTGTGTTGTAGGGTTTGCTGAGCGATAACAGCTGCTTCTTGAGAGTCATAAGGTCCAGAGACAACGCGATACCAAGTTTGTCCGCCTTCTGTGGTTTTAATGACATCTGCAGATAAGCCGTTGAGAATAATTTCAGCACGACGTGCATCAGCACTGTCTGGATCTGGATAACTTCTGACTTGTAAAAGGTAGCTACTCGCCACGGGTTGAGGTTCTGCATTTTCAATCAGTTCACCCTCGGTCGTTGTAGTATCAGTAACCACAGGTGCTTCCACGATGACAGGTGCGGTGTTCACTTGCTGATTTTCAGGTACAGCTTGATCGGGGATTGGAGTCACTTGTTGTTGAGGCAATAAATCGTAGAAGCGATAATCTTTATTCGTATCTTCTTGATAATGTTCAGATTGAATATCATTGCTTTTTGGTTGGACTGGTGCCCACGGTTTCCATAGCATTAAGGCTACGGCAAAACTCAGTACAATTAAAATCAGAACAAGCATACCTAACCATTTTGGTATTAATGGTTGTTTAAGTTTGTTAGGTCTTTCTGATACACCACGCTGCGTTTTTCCAAACACTTGGAAACCTCTCTTATTTTAAGATCATGCAATGGAAAATTGGATTACCATCACATGGAATTTTTATCTCATTTTTTTCAATAATAAAAGTCTAAAGAGGTGAATCTTTTAAAAAGATTCACCTTCGATGACTTACATACTTTCAGGTGCAGAAACGCCTAAAAGCTCTAAACCATTTTTCAAGACTTGACGAACATTTACCGATAACAACAAACGTGCTTGGGTCAGATCAGCATCATCACCGAGTACTTTATTTTCGTTGTACCAACCATGGAACAATGCTGCAAGTTCTTTTAAGTAGTTACCTACTTGATGCGGTTCATGGCTATTTGCAGCACGTGCAATAATTTCAGGGTATGCTGCAAGTTTTGCTAAGATTTCAGTTTCAGCTTCTAATTCAAGCTTTGCGGCAAAACCACGCGCAGTGGTCGCATCGAAGTTGATGTTCAAGCTGCTTGCTTTTTCTAGCATACGACAAATACGTGCATGGGCATATTGAATGTAATACACCGCATTGTCTTTACTTTGAGAAACCGCGAGATCTAGATCAAAGTCGATGTGCTGTTCAGACTTACGCATGACATAGTAGAAGCGAGCAGCGTCGTTGCCGACTTCTTTACGTAGATCACGCAATGTGACGAATTGACCTGAACGAGATGACATTTGAACCATCTCACCACCGCGCCATAGGCTGACGAATTGTACTAATAACACAGTCAGTTTTTTCGAGTCATATCCCATCGCATCAATCGCTGCTTTTACGCGTGCGATATAACCGTGGTGGTCTGAACCCCAAATATCAATAATGTCAGTATAACCACGTTGAAGTTTATTCAGATGGTAAGCAATGTCAGAAGCGAAGTAAGTGGTTTGACCATTACGACGTTTTACAACACGGTCTTTTTCATCACCAAATTCTGTTGATTTGAACCAAATGTTGCCATCTTTCTCATAGAGGAAGCCGCGTTGATCAAGTGTTTGTAATGCTTCTTCAATTTTTTCAGTCAATGATGCTTCACTGAACCATTGGTTGAAAGTCACACCAAATTCACTAAGATCATCTTTAATATCATCAAGAATTGCTTTTAACGCAGCTTGATGAAAAACGCGATAACCTTCACCTATTAACGTCTGCGAGTTAAAAATTAGACCATCAATATGTTTTTCTTTATCGCCAGAAAGTACAACCTTGTTGCCTTCGGCATCAAGTTCTTCAGCATATTGCACATCTTCTGGCACATCTTTATAAACATCAGCTACAGGGCGAACATATGCATCGCCGTCTTGATCAATAATACTTTGTGCAATTTCTTTAACGTAATCGCCTTGGTAAGCATTTTTAGGGAATACTAATGTTTGACCAGTTAACTCAAGGTAACGTAGATAAGTAGACGTCGCTAAAATGTCCATTTGACGACCAGCGTCATTCACATAGTATTCACGATCGACTGTAGCACCAGTTGCTTCAAGTAAATTCGCAACCGTCATGCCATATGCTGCGCCACGACCGTGACCCACATGTAAGCTTGATGTCGGGTTCGCAGAGACAAACTCAACTTGGATTTTTTTCGTAGCATTAACTTGCGTACGACCAAAATCATTAGCTTGTGCCTGAATAGCATCAAGAACAGCAAAACGTTGGTCTGCATTCAAGAAAAAGTTGATAAAACCAGGACCAGCGATTTCCGCTTTACTGATATCCGCAACTTCTGGCAGTGCAGCAAGAATTTTTTCTGCTAAATCACGAGGCTTCATACCTGCAGCTTTAGAGGCGATCATTGCGATATTGGAAGCGAAGTCACCATGGCTTCGGTCTTTGGTTCGCGTTAAGTTTCCGCTGTTGTTAAAGTCAGATGGGAGGACCCCTTCAGCTTGAAGAGATTGCACTGCATGATCGAGAGCTGCTTGTATTGCCGTATTCATAATTTATCGAAAAATTAATGTCGCAGAAAAACGACAAATATAGCAAATTTAGCGCTCATTAGCGAAGCAGATTTGCGTTGAATAAAACTTATCCGACATAAAAAATAATAAAATAAGTTTTTTAATCACTATGCGCTATTTGCAGAATTAACGATGATGAAATTAATCTTTTACATCTAATGCATATCGATGATTGAATTGAGCCTGATTGTCTTTATCTCATTTAATGTGAATTTAAATAGAAATCAGGCAATTTTATAACTCGAAATTAAGCCATACACGTGACAGGCTTATTTAGTAATTCTGCTTTACCATTTTGGAAAGTGTATAACTTAGATGCATGGAAGATTTTAATGGTTTTGGCCTTTTGAGCAGCAGTTTGAAATGTCGCTAATTTTTTTTGATTCGCCAAACTAAAAGGATTTCCGTAATTCTTATTGTCGAGTAGTACTTGGATCATTCCAACTTCAGGCTGAAGACTATTTAAAATTTCCGAACCTTCCACATTTTGTATGCTGAGACTTGGTTTTTGGACACTATTCTTACAATTTAAACGCAGGAACAGCATGTGACCATCAACTGCTTTGTTTTGTAAATCATAAATTCCTTGAAGGTCATTTTCGATATATACCCACTGACCAATCGGCATATTTTGTTTAAGTTTCTCAATTTGCTCGAGTGTGGTTTTACTAATATCGACAATGCCTTTTTTATCAATTTCAGGCGTCTTATCGGCGCGTGCTAAGCCCACCATTGAAAGTGCTTTATCACCGACCATTGAGGTCGTGTCAGTGATGGTTTGACAACCCGTCACATTTAGCAATGAAATAATAGTCAATGGCAAAATGGCAATTTTAGCTGTAATTTTCATGTGGATCTAATAATGAAGTAAAAATACGATTGAATCCGATATTAGCCGAATCGTTCAGATTAGTTTGCAAAAAAAAGTTAATAAACATGAATAATACACCTGAAATGTGACAGTTTTATCTATTTCTCTATCAATAGAATGATGGATTGAAGTTATAAAATTTAAAAATACTGCCAATATTATTATCAATTTTATAAATATACATTTGTCTTCATTTCGGCTTAAGCTATTTCTTAAATAAATGGTAAAAATGAAATGAAAAGGGTCTGAATTTAGGCCTGATCCATGAGATTAGAGATGACAACTGAACACACTGAAGTGAAACACCCTCTTTATACCCCTTATGCTGGCTTTACTTTGCTTGAACTACCTCTCCTTAATAAAGGCTCTGCGTTCACTGAGGAGGAGCGAGCAAGTTTTAATCTCAATGGTTTACTACCTCATGTGATTGAAACGATTGAAGAGCAACACCAACGTTCATATCAACAATTTACGTCATTTCATGACGACATTAATAAGCATATTTATCTGAGAAATATACAAGACACCAATGAGACTTTGTTTTATCACCTCATAGAAAATCATTTATCAGAAATGATGCCGATTATTTATACCCCAACGGTAGGTGAGGCTTGTCAAAGATTTTCTGATATTTACCGCCGTCATCGTGGTGTATTTATTTCATATCCTGATCGTGCCAACATTGACGATATTTTACAAAATGTGAATAAGAATAACGTCAAAGTCATTGTAATCACAGATGGTGAACGCATTCTTGGTTTAGGTGACCAAGGGATTGGTGGGATGGGAATTCCAATCGGAAAATTATCTCTCTATACCGCATGTGGTGGTATTAGCCCAGCTTATACATTACCCATTACATTGGATGTAGGAACCAATAATGCACAGTTGCTAAATGATCCAATTTATTTAGGTTGGAATCAGCCTCGTATTAGTGGCGATGAATACTATGACTTTGTGGATGACGTACTTCGTGCGATTAAACGCCGTTGGCCAAAAGCTTTGATTCAATTTGAAGATTTTGCTCAAAAAAATGCAATGCCATTGCTGGAAAAATATCGTGATCAATATTGTTGTTTTAATGATGATATTCAAGGCACTGCTGCTGTTGCAGTCGGTAGCTTAATCGCAGCAAGTCGAGCTGCAGGAAAACAATTACGTGACCAGAAAGTGGCATTCTTGGGTGCTGGTTCAGCGGGCTGTGGTATCGCTGAGCAAATCATTGCGCAAATGGTGGCTGAAGGTTTGAGTGATGCTGAGGCAAGATCACGAATTTATATGGTCGATCGTTTTGGGTTATTGACCGATAATCAACCAAACCTTTTAGATTTTCAGCGTAAACTGGTTCAAAGTTCAGAAAATGTATCCGCGTGGGCTGATGCGGAAGGCATCATTTCATTGCTAGATGTTGTAAAAAATGCACACCCAACTGTGTTAATTGGTGTCTCTGGACAACCGGGTTTATTCACTGAAGAAATTATTCGAACTATGGCATCCAATTGCGAGCATCCTATTGTATTGCCATTGTCGAATCCAACGTCGCGTGTAGAAGCCGTGCCAGCAGATATTATTCAGTGGACGGACGGTCGTGCTTTGATTGCGACAGGTAGTCCATTTATGCCAGTTAATTATCAAGATAAGCTACACAATATTTCTCAGTGTAATAACTCTTATATTTTCCCAGGGATTGGCTTAGGCGTGATTGCTGTGCAGGCAACGCGTGTTACAGACAATATGCTCATGGCATCAAGTATGGCATTAGCAGATTGCTCTCCAAAATTGCAAAACCCTGACGATGACTTACTTCCTGATCTCAATGATTTGCAGAAAGTCTCCCGGATCATCGCGTTCAAGGTTGCAAAAGCGGCGATTGAGGATGGTGTTGCCTTGCCATTGAGTGATGAGCTGATCGAAAAAAGTATTGAAGATAATTTCTGGAAGCCTGAATATCGCCGTTATAAGCGAATTCCGTTTTAAAAAAACTTGAATTTTCAATATAAATTGATTGGAAATAAATAGGAATCAATGCGTTGGTTCCTATTTTTTGTTTAGAATAATTACAATATTTAAAAGCAAGATTGAGCGAAATACGCTACAATTTTCAAAAATCATAATAATAGCTTTAATCATTCTATGCTCAATAATATCAATTCAATTATAGAAGGCTTGGGTCTTAGCCCGCAAAAGCGCGCGTTACATATTAAATTTTCTAATCCTATATTAGATAGCCAAGTTTTCATTCAACGAATTCAGGGTCAACACTTTATTAATCAAGGCTTAAAAGCTGAAGTATTATGCTTATCGACGAATGCGCATTTACAACTTAAGCAATTCATTGGTTGTTTGGTGGCTGTCGATCAAGTTACGGATCTTGGAAAATTAGCTCGGACTACTGGGATCGTGACAGGGGTGAGCCAAGGTCAAAGTGATGGAGCGTTGACCTTATATAAGCTGACCGTTGAGGATGCAACCTCACTTTGGCACAAACGCCGCAACAGCCGTGTATTTATGAACAAATCCGTGGTTGATATCACTGAGATTATTTTTAAAGAGTGGCAGACGAAAAGCGTGTTATTTAGTGCCGCTTTGAGTCTGTCAACGGCGGGTTTAAAAGCATCATATGATATACGTCCATTTGTGATGCAAGCCAACGAATCAGACTATGATTTTCTAACACGCTTATGGCGGAGTGAAGGTATTAATTGGTTGATTGATGAGACAGATCAAACCGTGCCATTCTCAGCGAAAGAAATTCAATCACAAAAATTAAGGCTAATAGATGAAAATAGTCAGTACGAGCCTTTAGATCGACGCACGCTCAGATTCCATCGCAGTAATGCAACAGAACGTTTTGATACGATTACCAGCTTTATTGCTCAACGCTCAATACAATCTACAGCAATTCAGGTACAACGTTGGCAGGGCGATATACTTGCGCAAGATCAAGATGATTATCAACTCAGTGCTCATCAACATAGTGACCAGTTGGATAATGAAACCTTAAGTCTAGAACAAGCATGGACTGTGAGTCCTGCTTGGATTACTGATTTAAAAGGTGAAGATCAAGCCACTCAATCAAACAATTCACAACTGCAAAAACTGAATACACAACTCAATCAATACCAAGATTTGCAGGCTAAATACTTTACTGCGGTGAGTAGCGTTCGAGATGCCAATGTTGGGTATTGGTTTGAATTTATGGGTCATCCAGAAATAGATCAACATCAAGGGGCAGATCGCCAATTTATTATTTTAGGAAAACAATTTTTTAATCAAAATAATTTACCTAAAGATTTAAATAATCAAATTGAAACATTAATTGATTTGAGTCGTTGGAAACAGACAAAAACAGATGAGCGTTTATCTACAGAACTGAGTTTAGTGCGCCGAGCTATACCTATTGTTCCAGAATATGATCCATTGAAACATCGTCCAGTTGCTTATCCTCAACGGGCAAAAGTGGTTGGTCCTGAAGGTGAAACGATCTATGTGGATCAGTGGGGACGTATTAAGGTTCGCTTCGTATTTACACGTAATGATGATCATCAACATGATGGTGGTGCCGGGTCGAATGATAATGATACAGACTCTGCATGGGTTGATGTTTTAACTTCTTGGGCTGGGGAGGGTTATGGATCAAGATTCCATCCACGTATAGGTGAAATTGTAGTCATTGATTTCTTTGATGGAAATGTTGATCGACCTTTCGTTGTTGGGCGTTTACATGAGGCTGAACGTCATCAAACTAAGTTTGATGTTAAGGGGCAGTTACCTGATACAAAAAAACTCAGCGGAATTCGCACGGCAGAAGTTGGTGGCTCTGGATTTAACCAACTCCGATTTGATGATACGACAGGACAAATTAGTACTCAGTTGCAAAGTAGTCATGCGGCAACTCAATTGAATCTGGGTAATTTGAGTCATCCTAAGGATAAGGAGAAAAGTGATGGACGTGGAGAAGGATTTGAGCTGAGAACTGATGCTTATGGTGCTGTTCGTGCAGGGAAAGGAATGCTCATTACGACTTATGCACAAGAAAAAGCAATTGCTGACCATCTTGAAGCTGCACAGGCTCAATCATTGTTGAGTCAGAGTGAGCAGAGTATGAAAATGCTCAGTGAAATTGCAGTAAAACAACAATCGGATGCATTAAATGTAATTAGTAGATTACCTAAATTTATTCAATCACTAGAAATCAAAAGTAGTGCTCAAGCTTTGCAGTCTACAGTGAGTTTATTTAAAGAGGGAATAGCGAACGATCCATTAAATGCACTGAAAGATTGTGGTGGTTTTATTAAGGATATTGGTACTTTAGGTGGTAATGCTGCTGTGATTGTGGATGAGTTTAATAATTACTTTGAGCATGCTCAAGAAGCGGTTGATAATCTCAAGGAATTTATTGATAACGTACAAGAATATGGTTCTGAGGCGATAAAGACGAAATTTGAAAGTATTAAAAATGGGATTAAAGATAACCCATTTCAAGCACTTCAAGATGTGAGTAAAGCAATTTCGAGCGTTGACTTGAATATGGAAGATCAGCTTGTGTTATGCACTGGTTTTGGTGGTGCAAACAAAAAAGATGATATTAATCCAGTAAAAGCCTTAAGCACATTGACAGGTTTTATGGAGGGATATACTCAAGGATTAGAAAATAGTTCTGATCAAAAAAAACAAGAGCAAGGACGTTTATTTAGACAGGCACTCATGCTTTTGGCTTCACCCAATGGGATTGCATTAACAACGCCTGAGGACATTATTCTTCAAGCATCACAAGATATTGCGGAGAGTGCACAGGGTTCAATTAATTTAAGTGCGCAAAAAAATATTGTAGGGCACGCTCAAGACAAGATCAGTTTGTTTGCTGCACAGAAAGGATTTCGAGCGTTCGCAGCTAAAGGTAAAGTTGAATTACAAGCGCAAGATGATGCGATTGAAGCTATTGCACGTAAGGTAATTAAGCTTATTTCAACCGAAGATAAAATTGAAATTACGAGCCCTAAAGAAATTGTACTGACCGCAGGTGGCTCGCAACTCAAGATTAATGCTAGTGGAGTATTTAGCACGACGGGTGGAAAATTTGAGAGTAAGGCAGGGCAACATTTGTTTACGGGTGGGGAGAAAGTTGATTACAAACTTGTAGAATTACCGAAAAGTGGGCCGTATGCTGTTGATTTCTTTTTTGCAAGTTTGGGTGGTCAAGGCATAGATAATGCGAAAGTACAAATGTTTGAACCTAACACAAAGGAAATACTGTGGAGTGGGAAAACAAATTTGTCAGGTAAAACCGCAATTTCAGTAAAAGATGAGTTTGTTGTATATGAAGCTCTGATTGGTTTTGATGATTGGTCGAGTGTTTTCGAAGAAGATATTGAAAATGATGATATCGAAGAAGAATTTCATATTGGTAATCATGGAAATCAAGAAGATAATTAATAGAATAGGTTGAACAATGAGCTATTATACAGTGAGAGCAGGAGATACTCTGTGGGGTATTTCAAAAAAATATAATACTACTGTGAAAAATTTGGCTTCTGTTAATAATTTAACGGGGGGAATGATCCATAGACTAAAAATAGGGCAAAAAATTTATATTAATAATATAGATAGTTCCTTGGATTATGAGGTTTTTTTAAAAATTATTTTAATGGATTTATCATTTCGATTGATAAAAAAAGGTACAGTGAAATTAGAGTATGACGGTAAAATTAATGAGATTAAGTTTAATAATGGAGTAATTGATGATATTAAAATTAAAGATCATAATAAAGGTCTAAAAGTATACTATAAAAATATTAATCAAGAATTCGATTTAATTGCAAATCATAAATCATTACCTGTAGGGAAGAAGACCTTAAAATTAACCTCAAGAAAAATCAAAGTTGAAGGTGTTCACTATCCTAAAGAAGGTAATACACAAGTGACATTAGAAGAGGTTAAGAGTCAATTATATAGGATTGCTAAACCTGTTATTGATGGTATTAATGAAAACTTTGAAAGGATTGCTAAGCAAACTGAAGATATAAAACCTAAGGTTGAGCAGGTAAGAACAAACTCAGGAAGTAGTACTCATATTATTGCAAGCCAGTTCACAGAAGAAAATTTTATCTTAAATACCGTAAATAATAAATACAGAAAGTTTGTTATTGATACAGCAAAGAGACATGGCTTCAATCCGCATAGTTTAGCGGCGATTATTAATGCAGAAGCTGCAAAAAAAAGAACTGGCGAGTGGGATGCTGATAGCTTAAATGTAAAGACGAATGCAGCAGGGTTAACACAATTTCTTAAAGATACGTGGCTTGAAATGTGTAACAACAAAAGCTCTTTAGTTGGACAATATGTTTTAAAAAATAATAGGTTGAGTGAAAGAGAGAAATTAAAATTAAGATTTAATCCAGAGTTTTCAATTGATGCTGCTGCAGTGTATGCATTAATAAATTTTAAATGGTCTAGGCTACCTTATGAAAGGCTGAAAGAACCTAGCTCAATAGCTAAATTCTCTTACTTATTACATCATGAAGGAGCAGGTGGAGCACGATCTTTTATTAATAACTCCTTTTCACAAGATAGAGCTAAAAGTTTGTTGTTTACCCAATTTGGTGATAAAGGGCGAAAAAATGCTGAGAATTATCTCAAAAGATTTAATAATGATGCTAAAGCTGCTTATGGGGCTTGGTTGAGAAATTATGTTGATGCACATATTAATATCTATGATTATGTATTAGATAAAACAAAAACATCAGGTATTAATTTATCACTCGATGAAACAATTAGAATTTTAAAGGGACAATCTGCTGCACCTGCACCTGCACCTGCACCTGCACCTGCACCTGCACCTGCACCTGCACCTGCACCTGTACAAAGTGTCGGGGGGGATGAAAGTTGGGTTGACCCATTAAATGTAAATAAATTGAGAACTGCAGGCTTAGCTAGTGTAACTAGTGCAACCTTTGGAAGGGTTCGAAATAATGGTACCAGAAATCATCAAGGAATAGATTTGGCTTCGGATACAGGATGGACTGTTTTTGCGGTTTGTAGTGGTGTAATTGCAGAAGCAAAAAATACGGGTGGGGATTATGGGAAAATTGTTGTATTGCAAGTTGATATTAATGATTTACCAGTTAAACAAAAACAATATGCCTCGAAAAACGTAAATAACGGAAAATTTGTATACTTTTTTTATGCACATTTATCTTCTATTGATGTTGAAAAGGGAGATCCTGTTGATGCTAAGACAATACTTGGAAAAACAGGTTCTACTGGAAACGCTGCAGGGATGACAACCATAGCAAAAGGTGGGCATTTACATTTTGAAGCTAGAAGTTCAGCAATATTGGGTAGAGGCTTGACAGGTAGATTTGATCCTATCCCATTTTTTTTAACTAAATTATTATAGGATTTTCAATATGATGAAAATTTCAAAGTTATCAGTAGTAATGTTGGGATTCGTTGCTCTGTCCTGTGAGTCTAAGACTTTAAATTCACAAAATTTTAAACAAGATGCAACTCAAATTCAGGAGCCAGTTTTATATATTGATCAATATGGTAAATATTCAAAAATAAGTAATACGATGAAAATTACATTAGTTGACTATGGAAATAAAAGTAAAAGTTACTCTGGAGGTAGTTATATTTTAAAAAAATATGGTGTTGAAGTACAAGCTGGTAATAGAGTATTTGATGTTTACCAAAGTACTATTCCTGAGAAATCCAATGTTGATTTAAAAATATTATACAATGATAAAAATCTTGTAGCATGGAGAATAAGAGAATTTAGCACAATAGATTATGTTAAAAGACCATATAAAAATTTTTCGACTAATTTTTTTATATTCAATAAAAGTGTTAATAGTGTGATGGAAGTTCCTGTGGTTAATTCTCCATCAGATAATTTAAATTCAAATTTTGAAAAAATTTTAGCAGGTGATGAGTTTATATTTGACAATAATACAAAGAAATATATTTATAGAGCAAATATTAAGAATAAAAACGATAAAATTGAAGATTTTGATGTTGTTTTGAACTCGAATCTAAAGTGTGTTTCAGCCTCTGTTGGTTGTGGTAGTTTGGGTTTTAAAGTTTTAAAAAAGTAAATGTTAAAAGTGATTATACTATTTATTTAAAAGAAAGCCGACTCTCGTCGGCTTTCTACTGTTTAACCTTCCAATACCTTTTCTAGCAACTCTTCACTTGGGGCGAAATAATAAGCTCCATCTAAAGGCGCAACAAAGTGCAATAAACGATCATGAATACCATCGCCACTAGTTCCAAACATACGTGTCAGCATGCGATCAATACGGGTTAAATCTTTCGTATAAGCGATAAAATACAAACCTTGATCACCACGTCCATCGCCATACGGTAAAGAATGACGAAGAATTTCAAGCTCCTCACCTTCATCATCTTCAACAACGGTTCGAGCCACATGTGCATTGTCAGGTTTAACATCGTCATCAAGCTCTATGCTTTCGAGTTTGGTGCGCCCAATCACTTGCTCTTGTGCATCAACTTTAAGTTTTTTCCATTTATCTAGATCATGACGATAACGTTGAGCAAAAACGAATGAGCCATCAGTGAAAATTCCTGCATCTTCACCTAGTAAAGCTGTTTCAGCACGATCATCTGGAAATTGAGGGTTTTCTGTGCCATCAATAAAACCAGTTAAATCTCGACCATCAAAATTTCGGAAGCACACGCGCTCATCTAAAACCTCAACCAAATCCTGAATTCCTTCAAAAAAAGCTTGGCTTAAGGCAAAGCAAATATCAGTACGCTGTGCTGCGATATGGATTAAAACATCAGCAGGGACCACAGGCATGGTGAAAGAGCCTTGAATTGGTTCAAGCTGTTTAAAACCTTCTGGTTGGTGAGGGTAAAGTTGTGACCAAAGTTCTGGTCCAAAAGCCACCGCAGTTTTAATTTGAGCATGAGGATGTTGAGTAATTAAGCGATCACGAGTCGTAAAGAGATCTTCAAGTTTTTCTTTTAGTTGATCTATTGATAAATCTTTTAAACGCAAAGTGATAAAGCGAGCATGATCTGAGGGTAATGGTAAGATTACGGATTGGGAAGTCATTCATGGCTCCTGAAATTATAATATCCTAATTTTGCTGATCACATTGTGCCTGATCATCATAGTGCTGAACAGACAGACGTTAAAAAAACATTCAAATTTTAAATCTTAAAAAAGTCGAATTGTCATATAATCTCATCAAAATAAATCTCCCAAATCGTTATGTCTTATCAAATGTGGTTTGCCTACATGCTTGCATGTTGGGTTATTAGTATTTCGCCTGGTGCAGGTGCTATTGCATCAATGTCTAGTGGTTTGAATTATGGATTCAAACGAGGTTATTGGAATGCAATTGGTCTGCAGCTTGCACTTTTGGTTCAAATTGGAGTTGTCGCTGCGGGAGCAGGCGTACTTTTTGCTACGACTCCTTTGGCATTTTTGATCGTCAAATGGTTTGGGGTTGGGTATTTATTATATTTGGCATATTTACAGTGGAAAGCCCCAGTGCAGTCCATAGAAATTCAGACTGATTTAAAGCAAAAGTCAGCGATGAAGCTAGTAATCAGCGGTTTCTTTGTCAATATGAGTAATCCAAAAGCAATTGTATTCTTATTGGCAGTATTGCCACAGTTTCTGGATCTTTCAAAGCCTCAATGGCCACAATACCTCATCATGGCTTGTACAATGATTGCTATCGATCTTATCGTTATGGCTGGATATACAGGTCTTGCAGCGAAGGTATTGCGTTTACTTAAATCACCTCGTCAACAAAAAGTGATGAATCGTACCTTTGCAGGTTTATTTGCAGGTGCGGCTTTTTTATTGAGTTTAGTGCATCAATAAGACACAATAAAATAACGAGTGAGGGTTATTTTATTGAAAATTATAATATTAATTTTGACTATTCTGTTGGGGCTCGGCTTAATTTCAACCCCCTATATCTGGGCGTATTTTTATTTACAGCCTGAAAGTGTGTGGGAATGGATCAAGTTTGTGATGTGGGGCGCGGGTGTTGGCATATGCGCCACATTTGGTCTTACAGTGATTTTAATTTTGATCACCACCCTTATAAAAAAAATGATTGTGGATGATACTTCGCAATATAAGATTTTTTTCAAACAAATGGTTTATTTGATATGGATCAATGTAGTCTTATTTATGACGGCTGCAATCGGTTTACTATTCGAATGGTTGCCTTTCTATATTGTTGAATATTGGTTTATGCCTGAGACCTTTTTTGGCTTTTGGCTTTTGGCTTTTGGCATGTGATATGGATAAAAGGCCTCATTAATGTATTGGTTATGGTGGTTTTTTTATTCTCTTGTTATATCTTTCTCTGTCTTCATAAATATTTTATAAAGCAGCAAGATTAATGAATAGCCTAAATAATTCAGGCTATCTTTTTAAATTTTTGAATGATAAAAATTACAGCAAATACGATTGCCATGGTTAATACAATGCTTAAACCTGTCGCAATATTTAAACCTGCACTCGACCATAAACCCACAGTCACACCAATTTGAGCCACAATAAAAGACCATAGCACCATATGTTTAGGTGAGTGTGCTAAAAGTCTTGCGGTTAATGCAGGTATAACCAATAAAGCACCCATGAGTAATGAACCTACTGCACGTAAAGCTAGTACTGTAAATAAGGCAAGAAGCAGCATAAAAATAAGGCGCTGCCATTTCGCATTCACACCTTCACTTACCGCAATATCAGGATCAATCGCAATTTGAATTTGATATTGCCAACTTTTATAGAGCACAGAGAGTGCAATGACAATCACCAGTGCAAATGTCGGTAAGTCGGACCAAGATATTGTTAAAAGATCGCCAAATAAATAACTGAGCAACTCTGGTCTTAGCGCAGGGAGGTGTTGGATGACCAATAGTCCTGAGCAAAGCAGCGTTGCTGAACATAACGCAAGTAATGCATCGTTGGGCAGGCGAGGATCATGCAATACCCAAAGGACTGCGACCAAGAGTAACGCGGTAAACGTAACCCCCATCCATAAGGGGAGGGTGAGTAAGCCAGCAATCGCCACACCCAAGAGAGTTCCATGAGCCATTGTGTCTGCAAAGAATGACATACGGCGCCATAACATAAGACAACCGAGCGGTGCAGTTAGAAACACTAATAATGTTCCCATAATCCATGCGGGTAATAGAAGTTGTAACCATTCCATCATGATCTAAGCTTCCGGTTCTGGATGAATATGGGGACGAGGATCGTGTTGACATGGCGTTGCTGTATCACCATGTGCACAATGATCGTGATGATGTTGGTAGAACACTCGATTAGTGCCGAAAATAGCTTGATACTCAGGGTCTTGTTGAATATTTTCAGGCAAACCGCTACAACATATATGTTTATTGAGGCATACCACACGCTGTGTACCTTGCATCACCCACTGCAAATCATGAGAGACGATTAAGATCGAGCAACCGTAGCGCTCAGGTAGACTTCGAACATAATCATAAAGTTCAGCTTCAGATTGAATATCTAAACCTTGCATCGGTTCATCGAGTACCAATAAGTTGGGTTGACGCAGTAGAGCGCGTGCTAAAAGTACACGCTGGCGTTCCCCACCAGACAGCTGTTGGACTTTCGAATCTTGTAATTTTATGATCCCAGTATCTCGAATAATTTCTTGTTTAATCGCAAGATCACACTTTTCTAAATCAAGTAAATCTTTCACTCGAAGTGGCAAGCTGTGGGATGGATTGAACTTTTGAGGGACGTAAGCAAGCTTTAAGGCTTTATGATGTTTAATTTGACCAGAATTGGCCTTCACAATTCCGAGAATCACTTTGATAAGCGTAGATTTACCCGCCCCATTGGGACCAATGAGGGTAATAATTTCTTTGTCATGAATCTGAAAGTCAACATTCTTTAAAATGTCTCTTTCATCAATTCGCACATTAATTTGCTGCAGTTCAATTAATGGCAATGCAGAACTTACTGAGAGCACTGCTGACATAATCCTGAAATCTCAATAATGCTATGTTGAGCCTGAAAATGATCAGAGGAAGCCAATTGATCAAGTTGTTGAATCAAACCAAGAGCTGAAGCCTCTTTCACTGTATTGCATTTAGAGCAAATGAGAAAAGCGGCTTGATGTCCAGCACGAGGATGGCAACATGGAATATAGGCATTAATTGAAGTTAAACGATGAATAAAACCTTTTTCGAGCAAAAAATCGAGGGTGCGGTAAACAGTTGGAGGTGCTGCTGGACGTTCAGCATTACCTTTTAATTTCGCCAACAAGTCATAAGCGCCCATAGGCCCTGAGGCCGTTAAAATTAACTCTAAAACTTCTTTGCGAAGCGGAGTCAATTTAGCGCCTGAAGCAGCGCAGCTTGCTTCAGCTTCTAATAAACGAGCTTCAACATTCGGGTGATCATGCACACCGTGTAAAGTATCATGATGTTCGTGTGAACATGCGCTCATGGACTGACCTCAAGACTTCGAAAAGGGAAGGGGATATCTCATAAATAGTATCATGAGACCTTGCAACTTACGAACAGCATAGGCATTTTTAACTGTTTGTTATATTATAACGTCAAAATTCGAGTGGTAATTAATTTCATGTTGCGTCTGCTAGCACTATGCTTTACAGCATTATTCACAACCTTGGCTTGGGCACAAGCACCCTTGGTGGTTTCGACACACCCAGTGTATTTGATTGCAAAAGAAATCACTCAAGGTATTGAAGAACCAAAATTGTTGCTAGAAAATCAAACAGGGCATGATGTTCATCTGACCCCTGCACACCGTAAATTAATTCAAGATGCAGGATTGGTTATTTGGCTTGGTAAAGCGCATGAAGCACCATTAGAGAGTATTTTGGCGAAAAACTCTAAAGCAGTTGCCTTATTGAATACAGGAATATTGCAAACATTGCCGCTTAGAAATAGTCGAGGGGACGTAGTAAAAGGAACTGTCGATACTCATGTATGGTTAGAACCAAATAATGCAGTTCGTATTGGCTTTTTTATAGCGGCATTACGCTCACAAGAACAACCTGAGTTTAAAGACAAGTATTGGAGTAATGCTAAACTTTTTGCACATGAGATGCTGAAAACTTCACAAAGTGTAAAACTCAATCATGGTGTTCAGCCGTATTGGTCATTACATGATGCATACCAATACTTGGAGCGTGCGCTGTTGCTAAAATTCGCTGGTGCGATGACAGAAGACCCACATATGGCACCTACAATTGCTCAAATCAAATATTTAAAAGACAATCGCCCACAGCAAAAGATGTGTCTTTTGGCTGAAACTGTAGCTAATAAGAATCAATATAAGTCTCTAGGTCATGTGAATTTTCTCGCAGTTGATGAGAGTTTTGCTAAACACCAGAATTTTATAACAGCATGGCAGACTCTAGCGATACAAGTACGTGCATGTGTAGAAAAAGCACAAAAGTGATGTAAAAACAGCCGATAATTGTATAAGTGCTCAGCAATAAACGATCTAAAAATACCAGACTTAGGTCGGGAAAAGATTGCATGTTCAGGGGTGTAACTCTATAATGCCTGCGATTAAAAATAATCATCAGCTAAACTTGTCAAGCATTATTGCTGTGAGTGGATAATAAATGAGCCGAACTAGTCGCTTGATTGACCGACGATTAGCGAAAGCTTTAGTCATCTTGCAAGCATGTATGATACCTGTTTCAGCCTTGATAGCGTGGGTCTTGAAAGACTCGACTGCGGCTTTGAGTGCAGCATTAGGTGCATTCGTATGTTGGCTAGCCAGTTGTTATTTTTCATGGCAGTCGTTCAGAGCTGCAGGTGCAAGAGCTTCGAAACAGGTTCTATCGAATATGTATCGGGGGTTGCTCGGTAAGTTTGGAATTGTGATTGTTGGCTTCATTTTGATTTTAATCAATGTGAAACCGTTGTCAGCGGTCGCATTGTTTTGTGGTTTCATACTCGTTCAGACCATGTCGTGGGTCGCACCTTTTTGGGCGTCGCGTCTATCAAAATGAGTTGAATTGCAACGAAAAATTGAAAAGTTTTTTAGATGTTTAACGAGATATCAAGCAGCACGCGATATTCGTTAACTCTAATTTGTATTTGACATTAACCAGGTGTGATTTATGGCTGCTGAAGAACATACCCTTACCTCGTCTGAGTATATTCAGCATCACTTAACGAACATGACCTATGGTAAAGCACCAGATGGTACGTGGAAGTTAGCTGAGACTGCTGAAGAAGCGAAAGAGATGGGGTTCACTGCTATTCACTTGGATTCTATGGGTTGGTCAATCGGCCTTGGCGTCATTTTCTGTTTGTTGTTCTGGTTAGTAGCGAAAGCTGCAAACTCTGGTGTTCCGACCAAGTTCCAGGCTGCAATTGAAATGATCGTTGAGTTTGTTGACTCAAGTGTTCGTGATACCTTTCATGGTAAATCACGTTTAATCGCGCCTCTAGCTCTTACCATCTTCGTGTGGATTTTCCTCATGAACTTGATGGACCTTATCCCTGTTGACTGGATTCCTTATACAGCTCAACACATAATTGGTGGGCTATTCGGTATCGACCCGCATCATGTTTACTTCAAAATCGTTCCTTCTACTGACCCTAACGTAACCCTTGGTATGGCGTTATCAGTATTTGCGTTAACTATTTTCTATAGTATCCGTGAAAAAGGTCTTGTCGGTTTCGGTGCAGAATTTGCGCTTAACCCATTCAATCCAAGTAACCCATTTTTAAAAGCATTATTAATTCCAGTAAATATTCTTCTTGAATTAGTAACTTTTATCGCGCGTCCAATTTCATTGGCTCTCCGTTTGTTCGGTAACATGTATGCGGGTGAATTGATCTTCATTTTGATCGCATTATTACCGTTCTGGATTCAATGGGCGTTGTCTGTGCCTTGGGCAATCTTCCATATTCTTGTTATCACGTTACAAGCATTCATCTTCATGATGTTAACGATCGTGTATATGAGTATGGCTAGCGAGAAGCATTAATTAATATTTGCTCGACTACACTATGTAGTTGGGCTAAAGTTTTTTTGTTTGATTTAAACTCAACCTCTGAGGATTTTTTCATGGATTTAGTAGTTGGCTTATCTGCTGTTGCAGCTGCTCTTTTAATCGCGTTCGGTGCTTTAGGTACTGCGATCGGTTTTGGTCTTTTAGGTGGTCGCTTCCTTGAAGCTGTTGCTCGTCAACCAGAATTGGCTCCACAACTTCAAACTCGTATGTTCTTAATCGCGGGTCTTCTTGATGCTGTGCCTATGATCGGTGTTGGTATTGGTTTGTTCATTATCTTTGCAAATCCGTTCATCGGCCTAGTAGGTTAATTAGCTAAATTCCGAAATCAACTATTTGAGGAATAGCAATGAATATTAACTATACTCTGTTTGGTCAAGCGATTGCGTTTGCGATCTTTGTCGCATTCTGTATGAAATTCGTTTGGCCTCCACTAATCAATGCGATTAGTGAGCGTCAGCGTAAAATTGCTGATGGCTTAAATGCAGCTGAAAAGGCGAAAGCTGATCTTGCAGATGCGCAAGCTCAAGTTAAAGCTGAATTAGATGCAGCGAAAGCACAAGCGGCTCAATTGATCGAACAAGCGAACCGTCGTGCGGCTCAATTGGTTGAAGAAGCTCGTACTCAAGCATCTGCTGAAGGTGAGCGTATTCGTCAACAAGCGAAAGAAGCTGTTGATACAGAGATCAATGCTGCTCGTGAAGAATTACGTCAACAAGTTGCAGCTCTTGCTGTTGCTGGTGCAGAGAAAATTCTGAACCAACAAGTTGATGAAGCAGCTCACAATGCCATGCTTACTCAGCTGGCTGCTAAACTTTAAGCGAGGCGATTATGGCTGAACTCTTGACGTTAGCACGCCCGTACGCTAAAGCAGCATTTGCTTTCGCTTCTGAGCAAGGTGCAACTGACAATTGGTCAAATGTGTTACAAGTGCTTAGTGCTGCGGTGCAAGATGAAGCATTTTCCGCTTACTTGAGTCGCCCTGAGCTTACTCCTGTGGAGCAAGTAAGTTTATTTGCTAAGGTTTTAGGTGCAGATCAAACTGCTGAAGTGTCTAACTTTTTGACACTTTTGGCTGAAAATGATCGTTTAACTTTGTTACCTGAGATTGAAGCAGAGTACGAACTTCTTAAATCACAAAATAACAATGTGGTAGATGTTGTGATTGAATCTGCATTACCACTTTCTGCTGAACAAGAGCAATTACTTGCATCTGCGTTAGAGAAACGTTTCAACGCAGCTGTAAATGTTTCAGTAGAAGTTAACCCAGCGTTAATCGCGGGTGTTGTTATTCGTGCAGGCGACCAAGTGATAGATGATTCTGCGCTTAATAAGCTTGAAAAAATGCGGACTCGTCTTCTTGCATAATTGCGTAAAAAGAAGACTGAACTTAATAAAGATTGAGGTATAGCGCAATGCAACAACTGAATCCATCCGAGATCAGTGCGCTCATTAAACAGCGTATCGGCGATCTGGACACCAGCGCGACCGCTAAGAACGAAGGAACCATTGTTATGGTTTCCGACGGTATTGTGCGTATTCACGGCCTTGCTGATGCAATGTACGGTGAAATGATCGAATTCGACGGCGGCTTATACGGTATGGCACTGAACCTAGAACAGGATTCAGTGGGCGTCGTTGTTTTAGGTAACTACTTAAGCCTTCAAGAAGGTCAAAAAGCTCGTTGTACAGGTCGTGTATTAGAAGTTCCGGTTGGTCCAGAACTTTTAGGCCGTGTAGTAGATGCTTTGGGTAACCCAATTGATGGTAAAGGCCCAATTGATGCAAAATTATCTGATGCAGTTGAAAAAGTTGCACCAGGCGTAATTTGGCGTCAATCGGTAGATGAGCCTGTACAAACTGGTTATAAATCAGTTGATACAATGATTCCAGTTGGTCGTGGCCAACGTGAATTAATCATCGGTGACCGTCAAACTGGTAAAACAGCAATGGCGATCGATGCGATCATCGCACAGAAGAATTCTGGCATTAAATGTATCTACGTTGCAGTTGGTCAAAAACAATCAACTATCGCAAACGTTGTACGTAAGTTAGAAGAAACTGGCGCTATGGCGTATACGACTGTTGTAGCAGCAGCGGCAGCGGATCCAGCAGCAATGCTTTTCCTTGCTCCGTACTCTGGCTGTACAATGGGCGAATACTTCCGTGACCGCGGTGAAGATGCGTTAATCATTTATGATGACTTATCTAAACAAGCAGTTGCGTATCGTCAAATTTCATTGCTTTTACGCCGTCCACCAGGTCGTGAAGCTTACCCAGGTGACGTATTCTATCTTCATAGTCGTCTACTTGAACGTGCTTCTCGTGTATCTGCTGACTATGTTGAGAAATTCACTAACGGTGAAGTTAAAGGCCAAACTGGTTCATTAACTGCATTACCGATTATTGAAACTCAAGCGGGTGACGTATCTGCATTCGTACCAACGAACGTAATTTCGATTACTGATGGTCAGATCTTCTTAGAAACATCATTATTCAACGCAGGTATTCGTCCTGCTGTGAACGCGGGTATCTCTGTATCTCGTGTTGGTGGTTCTGCTCAAACTAAGATCATCAAAAAATTGTCTGGTGGTATCCGTACTGCTTTAGCACAATATCGTGAATTGGCTGCGTTTGCTCAGTTCGCTTCTGACCTTGATGAAGCAACTCGTAAGCAACTTGAGCATGGTCAACGTGTAACTGAATTAATGAAGCAAAAACAGTATGCTCCATATTCAATTGCTGACCAAGCTGTTTCTGTATATGCATCTAACGAAGGCTACATGGCTGACGTAGAAGTGAAGAAAATTGTAGACTTTGATGCTGCATTAATTTCTTACTTCCGTTCTGAACATGCTGCGTTAATGCAACAGATCGATGAAACTGGTGATTGGAACAAAGACATCGAAGCAGCATTCAAAGCTGGTATTGAAAGCTTTAAAGCGACTCAAACTTACTAATTTTCAAACTGTTGAAATTTAGTGTCGGTTTGGTTCACGGAATCAACCTTCGAGGGCTCGAAAGGGCCTTCGAATACTAGGTTAAGCGTATGGCAAATTTAAAAGAAATTCGCGCCAAAGTAGCTAGTATCAAAAGCACGCAGAAAATTACTCGCGCGATGCAGATGGTAGCAGCTTCTAAGATGCGTCGTGCGCAAGAGCGCATGGCTCAGGGCCGTCCGTATGCCGAAAATATGCACCGTGTAATTGCTCATTTAGTACAAGCGAACCCTGAATATAAACATCGTTATATGGTTGAACGCCCAGTTAAGCGCGTTGGCTATATCATCGTGTCATCAGATCGCGGTCTTGCTGGTGGTTTGAACATTAACTTGTTCAAGAAAGTGGTAAAACACGTTCAACAGCAACAAGAGCAGTCAATTGAAGTTCAATTTGCTTTGATTGGTCAAAAAGCGGTTTCGTTTTTTAAAAACTACGGCGGTAAAGTACTTGGTGCAACCACTCAAGTGGGTGACACTCCAAGTCTTGAACAGTTGTCTGGTTCTGTACAAGTCATGTTGGATGCATACGATAAAGGCGAATTAGATCGCATTTATTTGGTGTCTAACGGCTTTGTGAATGCCATGACTCAAAATCAAAAAATCGAACAACTTGTTCCTTTAGCAGCTGCTGAAGATGACAAGACTCTTAACCGCCAATACGGTTGGGATTATATTTATGAACCAGAAGCTGAAGAGCTTTTAAATGGTTTATTGGTTCGTTATATCGAGTCTGTGGTATACCAAGGTGTGATCGAAAACATCGCGTGTGAGCAATCTGCTCGTATGGTTGCAATGAAAGCTGCAACGGATAACGCGGGTGAATTGATCAAGAACCTACAACTTATTTATAACAAGCTGCGTCAAGCCGCGATTACTCAGGAAATTTCTGAGATCGTTGGTGGTGCCGCTGCCGTTTAACATTATTTTGAATTGAGGAGACAGCAATGAGTAGCGGTCGTATCATTCAGATCATCGGCGCGGTTATCGACGTCGAGTTTGAACGCAACAGTGTTCCTAAGATCTATGACGCTCTTCAGGTTGATGGCACTGAAACTACATTAGAAGTTCAGCAACAACTTGGTGACGGCGTTGTACGTACAATTGCGATGGGATCTACAGAAGGTCTTAAGCGTGGTTTGAACGTAACTAACACTAACGCTCCGATCTCTGTACCAGTTGGTCCAGCGACGCTTGGTCGTATCATGGACGTTCTTGGTCGCCCGATCGATGAAGCTGGTCCTGTTGCAACTGAAGAGCGTTTACCGATTCACCGTCAAGCGCCTTCTTATGCAGAACAAGCTGCTTCTACTGACCTTTTAGAAACTGGTATTAAAGTCATTGACTTACTTTGCCCGTTCGCTAAAGGTGGTAAAGTTGGTCTGTTCGGTGGTGCCGGTGTTGGTAAAACTGTAAACATGATGGAGTTGATCAACAACATCGCTAAAGCGCACTCAGGTTTATCTGTATTCGCTGGTGTTGGTGAGCGTACTCGTGAAGGTAACGACTTCTATCACGAGATGAAAGACTCTAACGTTCTTGACAAAGTAGCAATGGTTTACGGTCAGATGAACGAGCCACCAGGTAACCGTTTACGCGTAGCGTTAACTGGTCTTACTATGGCTGAGTACTTCCGTGATCAAAAAGACGAAAACGGTAAAGGCCGTGACGTATTATTGTTCGTAGACAACATCTACCGTTATACACTAGCAGGTACTGAAGTATCAGCACTTCTAGGCCGTATGCCATCTGCAGTAGGTTACCAACCGACACTTGCAGAAGAGATGGGTGTTCTTCAAGAACGTATTACTTCTACTAAGTCTGGTTCGATTACATCTATCCAAGCTGTATACGTACCTGCCGATGACTTAACGGATCCATCTCCAGCGACTACGTTCGCTCACTTAGATGCGACAGTTGTATTGAGCCGTGACATCGCTTCACAAGGTATTTACCCTGCGATCGATCCACTTGACTCTACTTCACGTCAATTAGATCCATTAGTTGTTGGTACTGAGCATTACGAAATCGCTCGTTCAGTTCAAAACGTTCTTCAACGTTATAAAGAATTGAAAGACATTATCGCAATTCTTGGTATGGACGAATTGTCAGAAGAAGACAAGCTTACTGTATACCGTGCACGTAAGATCCAACGTTTCTTCTCTCAACCGTTCCACGTAGCAGAAGTGTTTACTGGTGCTCCTGGTAAACTTGTACCGCTTAAAGAAACTATTCGTGGCTTTAAAGGTCTTCTAGCTGGTGAATACGATCACATCCCAGAACAAGCGTTCTATATGGTTGGTGGTATTGACGAAGTTATTGCTAAAGCCGAGAAACTTTAATTAGCTACCTAATTTAGGAGGTTCTCATGGCGACTATGCAATGTGACGTTGTAAGTGTTAAAGAGTCTTTGTACTCAGGCACTGTAACTATGCTAATTGCTAAAGGTGCTGGTGGTGAGTTAGGTATTATGCCTGGCCATGCTCCACTAGTAACTTTACTTCAACCGGGCGCGATTCGCGTTCAGTTGGAGAATGGTACAGAAGAATTAATCTATGTATCTGGTGGTGTTCTTGAAGTTCAACCGCACGTTGTTACGGTTCTTGCAGATACTGCAGTCCGTGCAGAAAATTTAGATGAAGCTGCAATCGTTGAAGCACGTAAAAATGCTGAAACTTTGTTAGCAAATCAAAAGAGCGATTTGGACGCTGCTGCTGCTTTGGCTGCGCTTGCAGAAACAGCTGCACAGTTGGAAACCATCCGCAAAATCAAAAACCGCGCTCAATAAGAGAGGGTTCGAGATTGAAAAACCACCCGAAAGGGTGGTTTTTTTATGGGTTATTGTAAGTTTGAAAAACTTGTGCTAAACATAATTTACTGATAATAAGTTAAGGGTTTTACAATGAAAACAATCAATGATTCTATTGTGGATAATCCTGTCATAAAAATAATTTCAATAATTGTACTAATGTTACAGTTAGTTTTTTTTATGTGTTTAGCAATATCTAATTTGACACAAGGAAATTTACATTTCATTTCAGATATTTCTAAGTTTTTTCTAGCATTTTATTTCATGTATCAGTTAATTGAAAATCCGAACTTTTTTAGAAAAACACATGATTTAAAATCACTAATTCGTTTTCTGAGAAAAAAAATTAATTTCATAATGGTAAATCAAATCAAAAACCTCGCTCAATAAAAGACAGTTCAAGATTGAAAAACCACCTGTAAGGGTGGTTTTTTTATGAATGTTATCTGAAATTCAATAGTTAAGTAACAGACTGAGAGATTGTGTAATATTCATCCTTTTTCAAAGATTTTAATGATAGCTTGGATAAGTAAGCATGAGGGTAATAAATTATTTTCATGTTTGATAATGAAGGATTGTTTTGATCCAAAGCATTAATAAATTTATTGGCATGAAGGGAAGAATTATGAGTTATCAATCCATTAACCCATTTACCAATACTGTATACAAAGAATATCCATCACACCAACAACAAGATATTGATCGTGCTTTGGATTCAGCCGAATCTATTCTTAAATCAGATTGGGTAAAAAATGTAGATGATCGCGTAAAAGTTTTACAACGTTTGGCAGCATTATTTAGAGAGAAAAAGAGTGAATTAGCCAAACTCATTACTTTAGATATGGGTAAGCTCATTGAGCAAAGTGAAGGTGAAATCGAATCCTGTGCTCAAATTGCTGAGTACTATGCAAAAAATACTGAACAATTTCTGAAATCAGTCCCCTATAAAACTGAGTTAGGTGAAGCTTGGGTGGAGCATCATCCATTAGGTATTATCATGGCTGTCGAACCATGGAATTTCCCATTTTATCAATTGGTCCGTGTATTTGCACCAAACTGTGGTATTGGAAATCCAGTATTGGCCAAACATGCAGGTATCGTTCCGCAATGTGCTGAAGCATTTGAAAAACTTGTATTAGAAGCAGGAGCGCCTAAAGGTGTTTGGACTAATCTATTTATCAATACCGATCAAGTCTCAGATATTATTGCAGACAAACGTGTGCGTGGTGTTGCATTAACTGGTTCAGAAGGAGCGGGTGGTGCGGTCGCTGCGCAAGCAGGCAAACACATTAAAAAGTCTACGCTTGAATTGGGTGGGAATGATGTCTTTATCGTGCTGGATGATGCGGACTTAAACAAAGCGATTGAGATTGGTTGTAAAGCACGTGTAAATAATACAGGGCAGGTGTGTACTGCAGCAAAACGATTTATTTTGCATAAAGACATCGCTGATCAGTTTAGAACGGGTTTAATTGAAGCATTTAAAGCGCTGAAAATTGGCGACCCATTAGACCGTAGTACCACACTGGGACCACTCTCATCGGAAAGTGCGCTTAAAAACTTGATTAAACAAGTGGATAAAGCAGTTCAGCAGGGTGCATCATTGGTTATTGGTGGAAAAGCAATTGATCATGATGGTTATTTCTATGAGCCGACAATTTTAGAAAATATTAGTCGAGATAATGAGGCTTGGTACGAAGAATTCTTTGGGCCAGTTGCTCAGATTTATGTTGCGGAAAATGAGGATGAAATCGTTGAAATCGCCAATGATTCTAATTATGGTCTTGGGGGTGTCATTCACTCTCAAGACATAGAGCGTGCAAAAAAATTAGCTTCGAGAATTGAAACAGGAATGGTGTGGATCAATTGGTTAACGGATACTGCTCCAGAATTACCATTTGGTGGCGTAAAGAATTCTGGTTATGGTCATGAACTGGCAGATTTAGGTTTTCATGAATTTGTACAAAAAAAATTAGTGGTGGTGAAACAATAGAGTCTTTGAAATAAAGCGATCTTCGGGTCGCTTTATTATTTGGAGTCTAAGATTAAATGGTGATATTCACCTGCACCTTTTATCTTAATATGATGTATTTCATCAAACCCTTCCTCAAAATCAGGTACTTCTAACTTCTTATATGTTGCTCGAACACCGACTTCAGGAATATTGGCTTTACCGCTTCGTTGACCATTGCGTTCTAGCGTACTTTTCAAATCTGTTTCAAAGTAATATGAAATCACTTCAAAACCTGCTGCTTTGGCACGTCGAATATAACGAGCGCGATCTGCTTTAGTTGGGTTGGTATTGTCGATCACCGTTTTGGTTTTAGAGGCTAGACAGGTTTCAAAGATCATGTTTTCCCGATGGCGAGTTTTTAGCATGTCTAAGTTAATTCTTAAATGTGAATGTGCCAAATGTAAAAGATAGTAGCTTGATTTGCCCGAAGCTTGAACTCCAGTGAAGATGATCAGTTGCATGGTTCAATTACATTAAAAGTATAAAGCTGAATTAAATCACGGCTTAGACTTTGCTACAATTCAGGTATAAGTCTAATAAATCCAAATAAAATAATGTATGGTCAAAGTCTAATTATCGCGCTAAGCATATTCACCTTCAGTCAGCTCACCGCATGTCAAAATTATTATTTAAGTCAGCCCAATGAACCTACTGAAGCGGCCTTGGTTGCCAACTCGTATAAAAATGGTTTAAGTGCTGAAATCGAGTTGGATTATCTCAGCGTATTTCAAAATCTGAGACAAGCATATCGTCGATGTATCGGTTTCACACGTGATGATGACCTAGTCTTTACTGAAAATAAGCTTGAAGAGCATATTGAAATGGCAACCCTATTTGCTCGAACAGAACGTGGTGAGTATGTTCATAAGGCAACTGTAGAAAAGTTATCACCTACATTGACAAGATTTACCTTGTATTTGCCTCAACGTTATCCTTTTCCCAATGCGCGTTTTGAACAGGATATTAAACGAGCATTGGGCAAAGATGAATACTGTAATATTTAAACCTTGTTAAGCCCCATCTGAACTCATTTGTTCAGGATATTCCTTGCGTTTACCACCTTCATAGCTGGCAAAACGAGGTGTTTCACGTGAAAACGTTGGAGCATCGCTTGGCCAAGGCCAGTCACCAAAATGGGTCTCACGATATCGTTTGAATGCAACATCAAGTTCTTCTTTGCTGTTCAATACAAAAGGCCCTCGCATTGCAACTGGTGCACCAATAGGTTCACCTTCTAACCATAAGATTCTCGCTTCTTGATCACCTGCTTCAAGTTGAATTTCGGTGTCAGCTTTAAGCTCTACAAGATGTTTGAATTGAATGGTTGAATCAGCAATATTTAAAGTTGAACCCTGATAGAAGTAAGCAAATCGAGTGGAGGTCGCGGTGGTAGCTGGAATTTCAAGATGTGCGCCAGCTTCTAAAGTAATTAAGTATATATTCACTTTATTTTCTGCTGCAGCTGCCCAAGAATGTGGTGGGCGACTTAATGCATTTTGATTTTGATATTGTCCTGAAATAACTCGTACATCAATGCTGCGAGACTGGTGATCAGTTGCTTTCACATGTGGAATTTGTTCACGCCAAAACATTTTGTAATCAGCAGGTTGTTTTTTTTGTTCTGGAGATGAGTTAAACCAAATTTGAAATAATTCAAAAGGATTCTCTCGATCCTGATGAATTAACGGGAACATTTCACAATGTTCAACACCATTTCCCGTACTTAGCCATTGCACATCGCCCGCAGCATATCGTCCACCATTCCCCAAGGAATCAAAATGGTCGACATAACCTTGTTCCACCAAAGTAATGGTTTCAAAACCCGTGTGCGGATGTTCGGGAAAGCCAGGGACGACATTACCATAATACATATTGAATTCTTGATTGATTGCAGGATGAACTGGTCCCATTTCAGCATTCCCGGCAGGGTAGTGATCAATATGATGAGCAGTAAAGATGAAAGGATCTTTTAAATCTAAACGAAAAGTAATAGGAGTTATATTATAGATGGGTGAGGTAGACATGCCGACTCCATGATATTTGAATTATTTAAGATCCAAATTAAAGACAAATCACTCACTCCACCATCTCTATTTTGTGAGAATAATGTATATCAATCCTCGGCTTGATTATTTTCTGTAGGTGATCCGGACTGAGTCAAAAGCATATTGGCTAATTTCACCATTTCACCTTGGATATTACCCATTTGCTTTTCTAAAGCTGCAAAATCGATGTTGTTTAAATTCACTTGGCCGTTTAGTAATGGTGAAGCTAATACATTTTCATTTGCCGTTAAAATATTAGAACGAATCTGGGAAATTTCTTGGCTTTTTAGGTCAAGTCCTGTCAATGCCTCATTAAATCCTAGTAATTGAGATTTCAAACTTTGCACTGACTGATCTAACTTTTGTGGATCTTTATTATTTACAGCTTGTTCTAAATCAGATTGTAGCTGTTGAATTTGCTCAATGTATCGACCTGCTTTCAGTTGTACATCTGCCACATCACGTACAATATAAAACATATTGCCTGACTTTAAGTCAGCTGGATCAGTGACTTGGACAGGAGAAGATTCTTCAGCATTAGCTGCTGTTGATTCCTTTTCTTGATCGGGTTGTGGTTGCGGCTGACAACCTAACATCACGACACCGAAGCCAAATAATGCAAAAGGGGTAACAATGCTTTGAAATACTTTCATTAATAAAACCAAATCGTTAATCACTTCATTCCAAGATACGATACAAATATGAGTTAAATCTGAATATTTGCAAAGCAATAACAAAAATTTTGATGTGAAAGAGTAACTTATGATTTTGACAGATTAATGAAGATATTTATTGAATTGAATAAGAAATAATCAAGTGACAAGATCGTCACTTGATCTTGATGAGATTATTTCGCCAGTTCAGCATTAATTGCATCAACAATACGCGCATCATCTGCAGTGATGTCTGGTGCAAAACGAGCAACGACTTCCCCTGTTTTTGAAACTAAGAATTTCTCAAAATTCCATAATACTTCAGGGGGATTATTAGGCGTTAAACCATAATCAACCAGATCTTTCCACCAAGGCCCCTCACCAATACGCTCTGGAATGGCGTTTGTTAAAGTTTTATATAGCGGATGTTTATTCTCCCCAACCACTGGAACTTTCGCAAAAAGAGGGAAGTCCACTTGATAATTTACTGAACAAAATTGTTCAATCTCTTCATTGCTTCCTGGTTCTTGTTCAAGAAAGTCATTGGAAGGAAAACCAAGAATTTCGAATCCTTGTTGTTTTTTTTCACTATAGAGTTTTTGCAGACCTTCGTACTGAGGTGTAAGGCCACATTTAGACGCTACATTCACGATCAATAATACTTTGCCTTCGTATTGTGATAAATCAACAGGCTGCCCCTGAATTGTATTTACTGGAATGTTATAAACTGAAGCCATTTCAATGTCCTAATCATAAAGTACTTAAAATATGTAGATTGAAAATACCATGGCATATAGATCTCACCAAGGTGTCTACAGTGAAAAAAACAGGCCTGACGGCCTGCTTTATGAGTTAAGATTTTGTCCCGACTTGGTTTTTAAGATTCTGCATGTCCTGTAACAAGCTTTGTTGTAACTCAACAGCTTTCTTTTGTAGTTCAGTGATTTCATTCATATCAGGCTTTTCTTTAACACCTGCTTCTGCGAGGTCCAATCCAAGCTCATTCGATTCTTTCATTTTATCTCGAAGAGATGCACCTTCAGTACTTTTGAGCGCAAGTTTGTCGAGATCATCATTAAATTGATCCACATAGTTATCCATCTTCTCAACCACTGCGTCTAATTCAGCTTTGTTATTGTTTTGCGCAGCTTGCGTCACTTCATTTTGAAATGCCAAAGCCTCTTGAGCTTTTGTATTTGAAATTTGATCCAGTAAATCTAAGTCATGTTGAATATCTGCATTTACATTGGTACTTAATGTATTGCTTTGAACTGTTTCAGCGGCAGTAGGTGAGGATTGATCGTTAGACTTTTTATCACAAGCGGTTAGAAAAACAGCTGTAGTGCATAGTGATGCAATGAGAAGTTTTTTCATAATTTATCCTTTTTATATGCTCGGTTCAATGCACTCACATTCACGATGAAGCACATTAAAAAATATTCAGTTAACCCGTTGATGGGAAAATTCAAGCATTTACGATCTCATAGCTCACACACAGCTTCTAGTGTTGTTTTGTAGAGGAATCCCTGTAAAAAAGTGAAAAGTGTTTTAAAATAGAACAGCACTCTACTTAATTTTTTAAGTAAAAATCTTAGACTTAGATGGCTGTTCTGCAGTCATTAACAATGAAGGGGAGTGTGTTTCATGGAATGAAAAAGTCTAAAAATTGATGAAAACTTGATCTTAACGATTAAATAAAAATTAGGATGAAAATATGACATTTGAAAAAAAGCATTTGCTCTGGGCTTTAACATTGCCAGTCATTGCTGTATTGATTTGGTCGTTGAATATAGCCATTACACGATATGTTGCAGAGTATATTTCACCTGTCAGTATTAGTTTTTATCGTTGGATTATTGCCTTTTTGATTTTAACACCCTTTATCCTGCCTAAAGTCATCAAACAGCGGAATCTGGTAAGACAAAATATAGTGAAATTAGCAGTGCTGAGTGCATTTGGTATGGTGCTTTATCAGGGGTTGGCTTACACCGCAGCACATTACACAACTGCAACCAATATGGGCATAATTAATGCCTTTATCCCAATTTTCACCATTTTTGTTTCACTGATGATTTTAAAAGAGTTTCCAACTCGATTTGCAGTGGTGGGTAGTATTTTATCATTTATCGGGCTGATTTATGTCATCGGCCAGGGGCGTCTAGATACACTGATGCATCTGGGTGGGCATTGGGGCGACATGATTATGATCGTCGCGGTATTCTTCTATGCTTTTTATGGTGTATTTCTCAAAAAGTGGCAACTCGAGCTCCCTTTAATGATTAGTCTTTATATTCAGATTGGTTTTGCAGTGTTGTACCACTTACCATTCGTTGCGGTATTGGGGCTCGATGCAATTGATCTGAATAACGGCTTAAGTGTGTTATATGCGGGAATTTTCCCTTCGATTATTGCGCCCTTAGTATGGATGTTGGCTGTTCAACATTTAGGCCCAAATCGAACCAGCATCTTTATGAACTTAATGCCAATCTTTACCGCCATCATTGCTTATGTTTGGTTAAAAGAAGCATGGACGATTTATCACAGTTTAGGCGGAATCGTGATTTTGATAGGTATTGCTTTAGCACAGAAAAAAACTTCATTCATAAAGGCTAAGAGTGTTTAAAAAACAGACAATTGATTTATTTTTTTATTATACTTAAAATCTATAAAAGATTATTGATCTAAATTAACTATCATTAGGCTTTTTAAAAAGTAAAATTAATAATTAAAAATAGGTACTTAATTATATCAATTGAACTAGTAATTAATCTTTATAAGAAAAATGATGATTTGAAACTCTAAGTCTTAGTAATTGTGTAATATTTTTTTTTGTAGCATAATATGCGTACTGCAGAGAAAGCGATAATACACTCTTTTTCTGTACAGATGAATTTCTGAACCCTCTGGATGTGATTAGCACATCCTTTTATATGCTCAGTCAATACCTTTATGACTGAGCTTTTTTTTGTCTTAAATAATAAGTTTTAAGTCTCAGCATATCATGCTTTTTAAGCGCGAATGACATCACCTGTTTCTGCATCTAATATTCGGCTAGGTTCTTGGCTCAGGCCTAAATCTCCATTTAAATAATTTAATTCAGCACCAAAGTACTGATTGACTTCTTGCAATGAGCGAGCGGGGTCTAAACCAGCAGGATTTGCACTGGTTGAAACAATGAACCCATCAAATGCGTTACACAGTGCGATGCAAAGAGGATGGTTGGTGACTCGGATAGCAACCTTAGGATGTTTGCCTCGAATCCAAAGTGGTATTTGCTCATCAGCTGGGAGAAGCCATGTGGTGGCGCGATCTTGATAAGATGTTTGTGACCAACTTTCAATCACCGCATCACGGCGGTCTTGAGGAAGCTTTGATAATAAATGTTCAACCTGACTGACTTGACCAGCCAATAAGATCACCCCTTTTTCGATAGGACGTTGTTTTAATCTTAAAATTTCTTTAAAAGCATTTTCATTAAAAGGGTCGCAACCTAAGCCCCATACTGCTTCTGTAGGATAAGCCAAAACTTGACCTTGTTTTAGACATTGAGCAGCCTCAGCAACTGAGGTTGTTAACATAAGCGTTCACCATTCTCTTGATTGAAAAGACTATTGTGAACCTTAATTTTAATTACGGCAACGTAGGTATAACCCAGATTGTTGAATACAGCGTCCTAAAAGTTCTAACTCCATCAAGTGGCTGGTGAGTGTCGCGGTGTCTAAATCAAGGGTTGCTGCAATTTGATCGAGATCGCGACCAACCCAATCTAATTGTTGAAATACAGCTAACAAATGTATAGGAATCGAATGCTCATCATCCTCATGCTTACTTAACTTTGGACGGTCTACTGAATGAGCTATTTCGTCATTTTGGAATTCATTAGGATTGTTTTTTCGTGACAGTGATGCTTGATGATGCTGCCATTGAGTCGGCAGGGCTAAATCTTCAATAATCTGCTCAGGATGATCAACTAAGATGGCACCTTCACGAATCAACTGATGGCAACCTTGATGAAATTCACTATAAATATGACCTGGAATTGCAAAGGTCGTTTTACCTTGATTTGCAGCAGCTTGGGCCGTAATTAATGAACCACTGCCCAATTGAGCTTCGGCCACCAATATCCCTAAACTTAAGCCACTTACGATTCTATTTCTGCGTGGAAAATTATGCTGAAGCGGTTTTGTACCGGGTAAAAACTCAGAAATGATGGTCCCGTTCTGCTTCAAGATTTGATCATGTAATGGGCGATTTTGTGATGGGTAAATTAAATCTAATCCTGTACCGATAACGGCGATTGTTCTGCCATGTTGCAAAGCACCTTGATGGGCTGCTTCATCAATCCCTTGTGCTAATCCACTCGTGATATAAAAACCTTGATCACTCAGATAATACGCAAAATCATATGCGACTTGTTTGCCATGTGGACTTGGTTTACGGCTTCCAACAATGGCAATTTGTGCTTCAGACAAGTGCTGTGCTTTACCTTTCCCAAATAAAATTGGGGGGCGGTCATGATAGGGCATCAATTGCTGAGGATAGTCTGGATCTTGCTCAGTGAGCATAAAATCAGAATGTTGATGAATTTGATACAGAATTCGCTCAAATTCTTGTTGCTGTTGATCAGAGAAAAATTGAGATGCACGCTCGATATGGTTTTTATGTAAGTTGAGCTGATGCCATTGATGTAGATGATTTTGCTGTACAGCATCTTGAGCTGAACCAAAATGCTGAACAAGTTTTTGATAAGCACTGAGTGAATGTTGAACGAGATACCAGAGTTTAATATAAGCCAACTGATGGTCGTTAATCTCGCTCAACATATCTGCACCTAATTTTAATTTTCAACCATTGGTGATGGTTCTAATACAGCACCCACTTTAATTGGGAGTGCGCTGTCTAGCACGTAAGCGTAACTTAATTGATCGAAAGTTTTAAAAATCATTAAATTGCCCACACGCTGATTAGGCAGTTGAATATTTTCTTTGGTCTTCGGATCTTTAACCACTTCGCCTTGTTGGAAAATACTTAACACGTGACCATTTTTTGCACCGTGAACGTTTCCTCGGTTAATTGTGACAACACTATGTTGAGCTGCTGTACCAATAGAGCCCATAACACGAATCACTTGACCGCCTGGCTGAATATCCGTTGTTGCCGTTGGATAGAAGAGGCTTGGTAATTCATTTTGAAATTTAGGTAAAACGTAATCACCGCGACGAACTTCGGCATTAAAACTTTGTTTAAGCTCTAAAGTTGAAATTTCATTTTCGTTGGCAACAGCGACTGCAGTAGCTACCTCAATCAGTTCAAGTGCACCTGTGTACTTTTTCCCTTTTTCATCTAAGAAAACATACGGTTCAGCTTCACGATAAACACCGTAGCTTTGTCCAGGATTAATCCCGTGACCACGTGCATAAACTGTTTGGCCTTCCCCAGCAACGATACGACGATCTGCCGAACCGAGAATATAAGGTGTGCTCTGCAAAGCATCAGGCGCAACGATGATACTTCTTTCTAGCCAAGGTTGAATATCATCCAAGGGAATAATTGGAATGGTATTCCCTAAGCTTTCTACACGTACTTGAGGTTTTAGATTGATAGCACCAAGATGACGACGAATAACGCCTTCACAACCGTCACCTTCATCTTTACCAATCAGTGGACGCCCATCTAATGTACAGAGTAGTAAGCGATCACCCGGGTAGATCCAGTGTGGATTTTTGACATGTTTATTGGATGCCCAAATTTCTTTCCAACGCCAAGGTGAGCGCAAAAATTTACCTGAAATATCCCACAAAGTGTCGCCTTTTTTGACCACATAAACGTGAGGAGCACCAGCCTTAATCGATGGTGGGCTTACATTTGGACTGGCTTGTGTTATTTGCGCGGTAAACAAGCCCGCACTTATGCAAATTGCAAGTGAAAGGCAATGTTTCTTTAACCCCAGAGCATGTGAAAAAGCCATGCCATTGAAAACCTTTTTCATTATCATAATTCCTAAAATTATGTATCTATTTGCGCTATAATACGCATATTACACGTATTATTTGATGAAGCATTAACTTCATTTAATTTTTAAGATCAATGGCATAGCCGGTGAGGAGCAGCATGGCCTTATTACCAATTTTAAGTTTTCCTGATCCCCGTTTGCGTACTATTGCCAAACCTGTAGAGGAAGTGACGGATGAAATTCGTCAACTTGCTGCAGACATGTTTGAAACCATGTATGAAGCACCAGGTATTGGTCTAGCTGCAACCCAAGTTGATCATCATATTCAGCTTATCGTCATGGACTTGTCTGAAGATAAAAATCAGCCGATGGTTTTTATTAATCCTAAAGTCACCCCATTAACTGAAGATACCCAACCTTATGAAGAGGGTTGTCTATCAGTTCCACAAATATACGATAAAGTTGAGCGTCCGTCACGCGTCAAAATTGACGCAATTAACTTAGAAGGGCAAGCTTTTGAATTAGAAGCTGATGGTCTTTTGGCAGTATGTATCCAGCACGAAATGGATCATCTGAACGGAAAATTATTTGTTGATTATTTATCTCCTTTAAAACGCCAAAGAGCGCGTGAAAAGGTAGAAAAAGTCGTTCGTCAGCGTCAAAAAGAAAAAGTTGCTGTAAAGCGTTAATTCTCTAAGAATTTTAAATATGTTGATAAAGCCCAATTTCGATTGGGCTTTGTTATAATTGCTCAAATTTTATTTGGAATGACAATTTGTTCCGCAATGGGTTGCTGCTGAGTTTCGCAGCAGTATTATTACAGATCGCTGTTTTTCTTCAGCCTTTGCTTCCAGCGCAATACCAAATTGCGCCGGTCTGCGAAACGATCACCCGTGCCTTATTCGAACAACCTAGTCATTCTGGTCTTACCACGCTCGTTCATCACGCTCATCATGTTTCCACTTCACATGCGTTACATGAACATCATGAGTTTAAGCGCTATGTTGAATCCTCGCATAGTGGGCACGATCATCATGACCCAAACCATCAATGCCAATACTGTACTGTATTTGGTAATTTGATTTTGCCACCTGAGCTGAATGTTAAAGAAATTTTTGTACGTTTAAATATACGTTTGATCGTCTTCCAAAAAGCGTTCAAACATATTTATTTCGACTTACAGCGTTTATTCCTTTTACCTCAAGGTCGGGCACCGCCACTCTTTTCTTAAATATTGTCTTTATTTTTAGGGTCTTGAATGACTCTAGCATTGTCATATTTAAATTTTGAGTGAATATATCATGGCTCAGCCAAAATTCTATTTACAGCCACTAGCGGCTGCGATTTCCATTGCCTTTATTGCGCAAACTTCATTTGCTGAAGTCCAATCTACAGCTTCAAATCCAACACCTGATACACACATGACGAACTTAGCGCCAATTTCTGCTACAGCTCTACAAGGTAATGATGCTAATGGCTTGATTGTACGGGTAAACCCGAAGCAACCCATTCAGCCTATTCCTGCGTCGGATGGCGCAGATTACTTACAAAGTATTGTAGGGTTTAGCAGCGTAAATAGTGGTGCAGGTACGAACGGTGATGTGACCTTTCGTGGAATGTTTGGATCACGAATCAAAATTCTAACAGATGGAACTGAAAATTTAGGCGCATGCCCGAGTCGTATGGATTCACCGACTTCGTATATCTCACCTGAGAGCTATGATCGAATCTCGGTGATTAAAGGTCCCCAAACTGTCCAGTACGCCAACACAGGTTCAGCAGCAACAGTGATTTTCGAGCGACGCCCAGAACAATTGAATGATGAAAAAAATTATCGAGGTCAGGCAAGTGTATTAATGGGCTCTTTTGGGCGTTTAGACCAAAATATTGAGGCAGCGGTAGGAGATGAACAAAAATATATTCGAATCAATAGCAACCGATCAGTCTCAAATAGTTATCAAGATGGTAATGGGGCGACCGTACCATCAGATTGGAAACGATGGAATGCAGATTTAGCATTGGGCTGGACACCTAATGCAGATACATGGATCGAGTTAACTGGCGGTAAGGCTGATGGTGAGGCTGTATATGCTGGGCGAGATATGGATGGTTCTAAATTTGCCCGCGAGAGCTTGGGATTAAGATTTGAGAAAAAGAATCTCTCAGAGGTAGTCAAAAAAGTTGAGGCGCAAGTCAATTACAACTTTAATGATCATGTGATGGATAATTTTAGTTTGCGTGATGTCGATGGCGCAGATCGGGCTATGAATGTGACACGTCGTACTTTAAATGCACGTTTAGCCACAACGATGGAGTGGGATAAAGCAATATTCATTACGGGTGTTGATACTCAGAATAATCAACATGCTGGTGGAATGTATCATTCAAGCATGCCAATGATGAATACTCCACTAACAGAGGATATGAAGTTTCAATCTTATGGTGGGTTCACTGAATTATCATATCCATTGAATGATCATAATAAGTTGGTCACAGGTGTTCGGGTTGATCAAGTTAAGATTAAAAACTTAAAAATGGTTCAAGAACGACAGGAAACATTACCAAGTGGTTTTATACGGCTTGAAAATCAGCATCCAGAGCATGATGCTAAAACCTATATTGGTCTAGGCTATGTAGAGCGCGTACCAGATTATTGGGAGTTGTTTAAGACAGATTATCAAGACAATGCTGTTGCTACCTTCAAGGATTTAGAAACAGAAAAAACCTTACAGTTGGATGTTGGATACCAACATAATCACGGGGCATTCAGTTCATGGGCATCAGCTTATGCCGGTTTGATTAATGATTTCATATTATTGAATTATGACCCAGCAAAAATGACTGGTCATGGTAAAAATGCTGCTGATTCTAGAAATGTCGATGCGACAATCGCAGGGGCAGAAGCTGGAATAGGTTATCAATTTACCGATGCTGTTCAGGCAGATCTTAGTGCGATGTATGCTTGGGGAAAAAACACAACTGATCATCAACCTTTACCTCAAATATCTCCGTTGGAAGCACGTGTAAATTTAAGATATGTGCAAGAGCGTTTTAACTTAGGTTTATTGTGGCGTGTGGTAGATGGGCAGGATCGTGTCAGTATTAATCAAGGTAATATTGTAGGTAAGGACTTTAAAACGAGTTCAGGTTTCTCAACGCTGTCTTTAAATGGCACTTATCAAATTCATCAAGGTGTCGATTTGAGTATTGGAATTGATAATGTTCTGGATAAAGTTTATACGGAACACTTAAATAAAGCAGGTAGTGCTGGATTTGGTTTTGCACAGAATGAGCAATTTAATAATATAGGACGTAATTATTGGGCGCGTGTGAGTATGAAGTTCTAGTCATATTCAGTTTATTTGACGTATTAAGCCTAACACCCATTTAGATCGCCGTCTGAATGGGTGTTTTCTTTAAAATTGTCAGACATAAAATATGAATGTCCTTAAATGATATTGTGATGAGGTTATCATTATTTTAAAAATAATAAAAAAGATGTAATGGATAATAAAATGACAACAATGAGTCAAGTTCATCAACTACATGGTCGTAAAGTAAAATTTGATTTCAATCATATTCCAAAGCATTGGATTGAAAATGACCCTGTTTCCACCCATATGTTGAATACAGCACATATGATTTTACCTGCGGGTGAGTTTTGGTTTTGCCGTGTATTTAATAAAGCTTTACCGTTCGTCAAAGACGAACAATTAAAAGCTGACGTGAAAGGTTTTATTCAGCAAGAAGCGATTCATGGTCGTACTCATCAACATGCACAAGTTTATTTTGATCAACATGGATTAGATGTAAAGCCGTTCATTCAACGCATGCATTATCTTTTTGAAATACTTTTGGGAGAAAATCCAGTAGGTATCAAAATGATGAAAAAAGTGGTTGGTGAAAAACGTTGGTTAATCTTCCGACTGGGTGTGATTGCAGCCATTGAGCACTATACTGGTGTGGCAGGGCAGTGGAGCTTGGACAATACTTCATTGGATAAAGCCGATCCAATCATGGCTGATCTATTCCGTTGGCATCTTGCTGAAGAAGTTGAACATCGTACGGTTGCGTATGATTTGTTTAAACATATGTTTGAATCAGAGTTTAATTTTCAAATTTCGAAAAATGCTTTGATGTCGTTCATCTTCCCTATTATGGCAGCGGTTTGGATTGAAGGCGGCAAAACAATTTTGAAACAAGATAAAGATGCAGGTAAGTTTAGACATATGGGTACTTTAAGACTCATTATGCAAATGGAAAAAATTAGCCGTAAGACTGATCATATTCCTACCTTCAGTCATTTAACTTTAGCTACTATCCGTTGGTTTAGTCCAAAGTTTCATCCAGTGCAAGAAGGTAATACTCAACAAGCTTTGGATTATCTAGCACGTTCTCCATCAGCACTTCGAGCTGAGCAAGAGGCAACATTAAGAATGTCTTAAAAATATACATGAAAAAACCGAGCCTTAGCTCGGTTTTTTATTTATTGATGCATACTTGCCAGCTGTTTTCCTGCATTTTGATATAAATCGAGAGCTTGTTCTTGTTGTGATCGCCCTTTACGCTGTAAATAAAGATCAAGCTTTGGTATTTTTTTTGCACCAGCATAAATCACAGTATTTTTAGTCAGTAGATACAGTGGATACCACGGCAGTATTCGAGGCTTAAGCCCTAAATTTTTCATTTTTTTACGGCCCATAAAGATTTGGGTAACATCTAAGTGATTCTGGTAGGCTTTCTTCTGCATGAAACGTTTAAAATGTTTATATTCGCGTTCAAATGGTTCTTTGGATAGGCTTACTGCAAGCTGACGACTACTTTCATCCACTTGAGGATGAGCATAATTCATCCATTGCAATAATTTCCAGCCTTCAGACTCTTTATCAATCAGCCAGTGTTCGTCAACACCCATCAACCAGCCTGTATATTTCCAAAAATGCATAATCGCATCGACTTCACTTTTAGTTGGAAAAATACCGATTGCTCGAATACCTAAAAGCATTACACCGCTGAAAGCAATATTTGTCATTGCCTGATCATATTGGTTAATCGGCATTCCCCAAATATCCCAGTCCCAATCTTTAGATTTTTTTAGATGGTAGCGAACTAAAGAATGGATGAAACGCACAAAAATTGTTGAAGTAAAGCCATCATTAAAGCGTTGAAATCCGTTCGGCTTAGTAACATCTAGCCACCATTTATGCGTTTCTGCTAAGCGCTTGCCTGCATATTTGCTTAGAGCACCTGTTAAAATTAAAGGTTGATTAAAGCCAGGGTATTGATATCCAGTCATTAGCGCGAGATCACGCATAATAAAAGTGACATTCGAGCCTAAACGATGTGTGAATTGAATTGCACGATCAATTTTTTCTTGATCGAACCAAACAGGCTGTTGTTCCACGAGATCAAAGAATGCTTTGATTTCAGGGACTGGTTTGGGAAGAGCATCTAAGCCTTGATATAAGGCTGTTTCAAAAAGCTTTCGATTTTCGCGTGGATTGGTCATCACCCAATCCATTAAGCGATCCATCGGCACATCACCCGTATGTAAACTTTCATTTAACTCTAAATATTCAGCATAAGTTGGAATGAAGTTTTGATCGGTCATTTTGTGTAGAAGCTTGGACAATAGATCGCTACGCTTCATTCGCTCATATGAAGCCATACGTTTTGGAATGCTAAAATTTGACATGGTGTAATTAATCTGGTTATTGTTTGATCAAAGATTAATATGAATATTTATTCGCATTCAATTCGCATTATTAGAATGGCAGCTATGAGAAAAAGACCACAACAACAAAGAGCAAAGCTGGTAGTCGATAGTATTTTGGAAGCGACTCTGATATGCATTTCTGAAATGGGCCTAGATCAAGTCACTACGCCAAAAATATCTGAAAAATCAGGGGTGAGCGTAGGCTCTATCTATCAATATTTCGAAAATAAAGATCAGATAATTTTAGAATTGTTACGCCGTAAGAGTGAAAACTTAGGTTTGTCACTTAAAGCGCTGGCGATGAATCAAGAAGAAATGGATTTAAAAACCTTAGTCGATGTTAGTCTTCAATTCGGATTTGATGTAATGAGAGAAGATAATGGTTTCTTCTTTGAAGTCCTCAAGCATTGGCATGGCTATAATAATTCAGAAGCAGCAAAGGTTTTAGAAAAGCATTTTTTTGAAGTTGGTTTATATGTATTTAATCGTTTTTATCGTCATTGGGACTTTGAAACACTCAAGCATAAATCTTTTGTGATTATTAATAGTACCTTGTTCACAATGATGAGGTTTGTAAGCAACAATGATTTTCTTATTTCAGAACAACAGCTTAAGCGGGAATTAAGTGCAATGATTTTGTCTTATTTAGACAGTGACAAGAGTTAAAGGTTTATACAAATAAAAATTGTATATAAAAAACATATAGTTAATGTGTCGTTGGTTTATTAACTATACAAACAAATAGAAAAGATTGAAAAAGTAGTTGCGTAAGAAAATAAATAGCCTATAATGCACATCCATCGGCGGTGATGTTGATTAAAACTTGTTGAAAAACAAGGATTTAGCTGAATAGGTTGGG